>JBJMGU010000280.1:0-9074 GCA_045807765.1 Blastocatellia bacterium | reverse complement strand
CTTTGAGCCGCTCAACAACCGATGGCGGCAGGGCGCTTGATTCTTCGTGATGTGCGGTTGAGGCCATCGGGAAAAATGATGAATGATGAATGATGAATGATGAACGGAAGAGGAAAAGGCAGTCGGATTATCTATAGACAATCCCTTGCCTTCATTCATCATTCATACTTCATCATTCATCATTTCTGGTTTAGTACTTCGGCACGGTCGGATCAACGTCGTCCGACCAGCGCAGGATGCCGCCGACGAGGTTCTTGACGCGGCGGAAGCCGGCTTGTTTCAGAAAGTCCACGGCCATGCCGCTACGCACGCCGCTCTTGCAATGAACGACGATGTCGTCGGCGCTCGACAGCTCATGCACGCGCTCCGGCAGCGTGCCGCGCGGAATCAGCCGCGAACCTGGTATGCGGGCGATGGCATACTCTTCCGGCTCGCGCACATCGATTAGCACGAAATCATCGCCGCGCTCCATCCTGGCTTTCAGCTCGGCGGGAGTAATCTCGAACTCTTTGCCGACGCTGACTTCTTCGTGCGGGGTGACGCCGCAGAATTCCTGATAATCGATCAGCTCAGTGATCGTCGGATTGATGCCGCAGATCGGGCAGTCAGGATTCTTGCGCAATTTCAGCTCGCGGAACTTCATCTTTAAGGCGTCGAACAAAACGAGCCTGCCGATCAGCGGCTCGCCTTTGCCTAAAATCAGCTTGACAGTTTCGATGGCTTGCATGACGCCGATGATGCCCGGCAACACGCCGAGCACGCCGCCTTCGGCGCAACTCGGCACCAGCCCCGGCGGCGGCGGCTCGGGGTAGAGACAGCGATAGCACGGGCCTTCTTTCGCATAAAAGACCGTCGCTTGTCCTTCGAAGCGAAAGATCGAGCCGTACACATTCGGCTTGCCCAGCAGCACACAGGCATCGTTCACGAGATAGCGCGTCGGGAAATTGTCTGTGCCGTCCACGACAATGTCATAATCGCGCAACAGGTCGAGCGCGTTCTCCGAAGTCAGCGCCTCTTCATAAGTATCCACCTGCACAAAAGGGTTGATCTCGGCGATGCGCTCTTTTGCGGAATCGAGTTTTGGGCGACCGACGTTAGCCGTCGAGTGAATGATCTGGCGTTGCAGGTTGGTGAAATCAACCACGTCGAAGTCAACGATTCCCATGCGGCCAACCCCCGCCGCCGCCAGGTAGAGCGCCAGCGGCGAGCCGAGCCCGCCCGCGCCGATACAGAGAACTTTTGCGGCCTTGAGCTTCTTCTGCCCTTCGAGCGCGACCTCCGGCATGATCAGGTGGCGGCTGTAGCGCAGGATTTCATCCTTATCTAATTCGACAGCATTCGCGGCAGCGTCTTCAATGACTGCCGCACCGCCGGCAATCGAAGGCACGATGCTCAGGGTGTCACCGTCTTTCAACTTCGTCTCGCCTTTATCGAGATAGCGAATGTCTTCGTCGTTAACGTAGACGTTGACGAAATGGCGCAACTGGCCTTCGTCGTTATAAAGGTGTTTCTTCAGATTCGGATGCGTGGCGATCAGCGCGCCGAGCGCCTCGTTGACGGTGCCGGCTTCGACGGCGACCGATTCATTCCCTCCGGTGAAATTTCTCAGGGCGGTGGGGACATAGATGCTCACAGCCATAAGCGTCTCCTATTCTCCTTGTCTGTTACTTTGCGCTCGCCTGCAAATTAGGATTTTAATCGGGACAGTAGAAAAAAGGAAACGACTCGCTCAGTCCTCGATAATGATCGCTTCCGGCTCGAACTTTTCATAGTCCGGCTTGTTGAACGAGTTGAGCGCGGCGGCACGTCCCTGCTCGATGGCAACGATCATATAAGACTGATTGGCGAAGCACGAATGATCAAAGTCATAGCCCGAAGGCTCTGCCGGATGGTCGGGATGCGAATGGTAGTAACCGACGATTTGCAGCCCACGACTGGCGGCGTAAGCGTCGGCGCGCTTGTACTGCTCCGGCGTGATCCAGTAGCGATTGGCGTGCGATTCCTGTTTGCGGTAATCGCGCCCGGCAGCGGGAATGCCTTCGCCGAGGGTTTCGACGGTGTGAATCGATTCAGCCCACTCGTTTTCCGCCGGGTAGACTTCCGTGAGCCGATTCATATCATCGGCAATCGCGCCGAGCAGAAAGCCACAGCATTCGTAAGGGTAAGTGCGCTCGCCATGCTGTTTGATGGCGTCAAGCTGTGCGTTGGTCACTGTGATAGCCAAGCGAATCCTTCCTTGTATTAGCGTTCATCCCAGAAACGCTCGCTCAGGTACTTGTCGGCGCTGTCGGGAAAGACCGTGACGATGACGCCCGCATCCAGCTTATCCGCCACTTCGAGTGACGCGGCCAGCGCCGCCCCCGCCGAAACGCCGACCAGCAAGCCGGCTTCACGGCCCATCCGCCGCACCAGCGCGTGCGCCGTTTCGGTGCTGATTTCCAATTCGGCGTCGGCAATCGTCGCGTCATAAATGCCCGGCACGATGGCTGTCGCCATGTGCTTCAAGCCTTCAAGCCCGTGAAACGGCGAGTCGGGCTGAAACGAGACGCACTGAATCTGCGGATTCAATTCTTTCAAGCGGCGGCTGACGCCGACAAAGGTGCCGCTGGTGCCGAGGCCGGCGACGAAATGAGTGACGCGGCCTTCGGTCTGTTCCCAGATTTCCAGCGCCGTCGTTTCGTAATGCGCTCGCCAGTTGGCCGGGTTGTTGTACTGATCGGGATAAAAATAGAGGTCGGGATTTTCGGCGTAGAGGCGGCGGGCTTCACGGATCGCGCCGTCCGAGCCTTCGAGCGGACTGGTCAATACCAGCTCGACGCCGTAGGTGCGAAGAATCTTCTTGCGCTCGTCGCTGGCGTTCTGCGGCAGGGCGAGCTTGACGCGGTAGCCGCGCGCCGCGCCGATCCAGCCATAGGCGATGCCTGTGTTGCCGCTGGTCGCATCGAGAATGATCTTGTCGGGCGTGAGCTGGCCGCTGCGCTCGCCTTCCAAAATCATGTTGAGCGCGGGCCGGTCTTTGACCGAGCCGCCGGGATTGAACCACTCGGCTTTCGCGTAAATCTCAACGCCCGGACGCTCGGCGAGCTTGCCGAGGCGAAGCAGCGGCGTGTTGCCGACCAGTTCCCAGGGCTCGAGCGCCGCGCTCATCCGTCGCTTGATCGCTTCGTCATTTCGCATGCCGGCTTTTGCGTCCATAAACTTAATCCGAGCATAGCGAGCAAAGGTGGGGAGTGACAAGCGACAAGTAACTTGTCCTTTGTCACTCATGTCCCATCTGCCGTGTGCCTTTGAGACAGTGCTGTATGAAATCCGTTGAATGCGGAAAGAAAGAGCAAATACAGTAGCATGAAAAATGACTGTGATGGCGCACATTTTATCGCTCAATCACCACGCTCCAGCACGTCTGCCAATGTCCGTTAATCGGCATAGAGGTTGCTCACTAAACATAGAATCCAACCAAAGGAGAGTAGAGCATGGCATATCGAGACCGCAGCACGAGCCTGAGCCGTGACGACCGGGGGCACGATCAGCGTGATGAACGCGAGCGCCAGCGTTATGGGCGCGGCTATGGCGAAGATTATCGAGGCTACACGCGAGGTTACAACCTCAACCGCGAGCCGAACTATCGCACTGAATACGACGAAGGCTACACCGGCTATGGCCGCAACCCGGCTGTAGATAACTATGGGCGCGGCCAACAGGGCCGCTGGTCGTCGAGCAACGCCGAGCGCTATGAGACGACGCGTGGCTATACGCAGGCCGGGCCACAACGCTCGCACCTGCGCTGCCGCGACATCATGACGCGCGGCGTTGCGACCTGCCGCCGCGACACACCGATCAATGAAGTCGCCCGCCTGATGCGCGATCAGGACACAGGGGCGATCCCTGTGCTGGACGAAAACGACAGGCTCTGCGGCATCGTCACCGACCGCGATCTGGTGGTGCGCGGCCTGACGGCAGACAAGGCCGAGCCCGAGGTGCGCGCCGAAGACTGCATGAGCGATGACGTCTATACCGCCAATCAGAACGAACGGGTCGTCGAGGTTATCCGCGAGATGGGCGATCATCAGATTCGTCGCATCCCTGTCGTCGACAGTCGCGACCGCCTGGTCGGCATCATCTCGACGGCAGACATCGCGCTGCAAACCAACAAAGACCGTGAGCTCGCCGGTGCGCTAGAGGAGATCAGCCAGCCGTCATCGTGGCTTGGCCGCCTGACGCATCTGTTTAACTGGTAGCCGTAACGCGAATCAATTTGCAGGGGGAAAACTATGAGCAGAAGCAAAACTGGAATGGATAGAGAGCAACGCAACGACGCGCCGCAAAACACTAACGAACCGCGCACGGCTAGCCAGGACGAACGGGCCGCGGGCCGCAGCTATCCGACGGGCCGCGAGAGCTGGCGCGAATTCCCGCGTCGCTCCAACTCGCGACGTGGGCGCATTGACTTTGACCGCAGCGAAGACGACCGGCTGAATCTCGACAGCCAGCAATCGGCGCAGCCCGATGACCGTTACCGATCGCATGACATTCGGAGCAGCACGAGCCGCGACTACCGCGACGTGGTGAGCGGACGAGCCTGGACGCCGCGCGGCGACGAAGGGTACGAAGCGGGCCGCAACTACACTGAAGAAGGCTATGGCCGCCATAACTATGACGATCTGGCAAGCGGACGCGCCGACCACGAGGACTTCCCGCGCTATGGCCGCGATAACTTCCGTGGCTATGGCCGCGACAACTTTCCCGGCTATCGCCGCCACGAGCTGCCGCGCGGCAGCGAGAGCGACGATTACCGCGAAGACTCCCGCAATGACTATCGCGGCGAGCGGCGCGATTACGACGAGCCGTACAACCGGCAGGCGACCGGCGGACGATATGAAGCGGAGATGGATTATCCGTATTCAAGTTATGACCGCGCCTTCACCGGCTCGACCGGCTGGTGGAATCGCAGCGGCGAATCAGGCCGCCAGCGCGGCTATGGCGGCCCTCGCAGCATCCTGCGATGCAGCGAAGTCATGACGAAGAATGTCGCGACCTGCGCTCTGGATACGGTCATCCGCGATGTGGCAGACATGATGGAAGACGAGAACGTCGGCTCGATTCCGGTGGTTGACAACGGGCGGCTGGTGGGCTTAATCACCGACCGCGATGTCGTTTGCCGGGTGATTGCCGAAGGGCTCGACTCGCGCACGACCAAGGCGCGCGAGGTGATGAGCGAAGAGATTATCACCTGCACGCCGGACGATTCAGTGATTGATGCCATCCGCAAGATGGGCGAGCATCAGATTCGCCGCATCCCGGTCTGCGACATCAATGGGCGGCTGCGCGGCATCATCTCGCTCGGCGATGTTGCGCTTGAAGCTGAGCGCGACCGCGACCTCGCCACCGCGCTTGAACAGATTTCGCAGCCGACGCCGTTTCAATCGCGGCGCGTCTAGTAACAGGGGCTAGGGACTGGGGACTAGGGGCTAGAGAAAGTGCCCTAATCCCTAGCCCCTAGTCCCTGTCCCCTAGTCCCTAACACCGAGAGGAACTAACCAATGGCTTTAGACCTTGATGGATTTCGTAAGCGACTCATCGAAGAGCGTGACCGGTTGAATCGAGAGATTCCGTCGGTCTCCGAGCTTGCCGAGCCGACGACGGATGACCGGCAGATCACCGCGGCGAATGCGCCGGTGATCGGCGAGATCAAAGACGTGCAGACCGACATTGCCGACCGCAAGACGCACAGGCTCCGCCAGGTGCAGGCCGCCCTGCAAAGCATGGACGATGGCACCTATGGCATCTGCGTGCGCTGCAACCAGCCGATAGACCCGCGCCGTCTCGAAGCCGATCCGGCGGCCATGACCTGCATGAATTGCCTGAGCGCCGAAGAGCAGAACTTCGAAACCGCCACGATGTAAGCGCGGCCTTCGGTGCCCCGCCTTCTTCTATCGCCGCCCGCCGCGCAATGGCAACCCGTCTTCGCCCGAAGGAGCGATGGCGGTTGATGATTTATTCCTCTAGTTGTTAAGCTATCGAGCGTAAACTGTTTCGGGGGAGCTGCGCATGGTGCGCGGCTGAGAGTCCTGTGAAGGAGACCCCTTGAACCTGATGCGGATAATGCCGCCGAAGGAAGAAACTTGAGTAAGGCAAACGACAACGACGCGGGGACGCGGCGACACGGAGACACGGCGCAAGAAAAGAGATGGATTCTCTCGCCGCGTCGCCCCGTCGCCGCGTCCCCGCGTCGCGTTTGCCTTCTTCATGTTTTCTGCTCGGCAACGAGGTGAAACATGAGCGATACGAATGATACGTCCCATAACGCCAGCCGTTTTCAATTCCCTAACTCCACACGCGTCTACGTCGAAGGCTCACGCCCAGACCTGCGCGTGCCGCTGCGCGAGATCAAGCTGAATCTGACGCGCGGCATTAATGGCGCCGTCGAAGAGAATCCGCCGGTGCGCGTCTATGACAGCAGCGGTCCGTGGGGCGACCCCGAGGCCAGGTGCAGTGTGCATGACGGATTGCCGGCGCTGCGCCGTCGCTGGGTCGTCGAGCGCGGCGATGTCGAAGAGTACGAGGGCCGCCAGGTGAAGCCTGAAGACGACGGCTACCTGACGGAAGGCGCGCGCGAATACGCTCTCCAGAACGAGCGCTTTGAAGCCTACCCCGGATTGCGCCGCCCGCCGCTGCGCGCTCGCTCTGGTCGCGCCGTCACGCAAATGCATTATGCGCGGCGCGGCGAGATCACCCCGGAGATGGAATTCATCGCGCTGCGCGAAAACCTGGGCCGCGAGGCCGCCTTCGAGACACAACAGAAAGATCGCAGCGCGCTCAACTTTCAACATCGGGGCGAACACTTTGGCGCGAGCCTGCCGAGGATGGTTACGCCGGAATTCGTGCGCCAGGAAGTCGCGCGCGGGCGGGCCATCATTCCTGCTAACATCAATCACCCCGAAACCGAGCCGATGATCATCGGGCGCAATTTCCTGGTCAAGATCAACGCCAACATCGGCAACTCGGCGGTCGCCTCTTCGATTGAAGAAGAGGTCGAGAAGATGCGCTGGTCGATCAAGTGGGGCGCGGACACGGTGATGGACCTATCAACGGGCCGCAATATTCACGAAACTCGCGAGTGGATCATCCGCAACGCGCCAGTGCCCATCGGCACGGTGCCGATCTATCAGGCGCTTGAAAAGGTCACGGGCAAAGCCGAAGAGCTGACCTGGGAAATCTATCGTGACACATTGATCGAGCAGGCCGAGCAGGGCGTCGATTACTTCACGATTCATGCCGGCGTGCGTTTGCCGCATATCCCGCTGACGGCGCGGCGGACGACCGGGATCGTCTCGCGCGGCGGCTCGATTATGGCGAAGTGGTGTCTGGCGCATCATCAGGAGAGTTTCCTCTACACCCGCTTCCGCGAAATCTGCGAGATCATGCGCGCCTATGACGTGTCGTTCAGCTTAGGCGATGGCTTGCGGCCCGGCTCGATTGCCGACGCCAACGACGAAGCACAGTTTGCCGAGCTGGAGACTCTGGGCGAGCTAACGAAGATCGCCTGGGAGATGGATTGTCAGGTGATGATCGAAGGGCCGGGCCACGTGCCGATGCATTTGATCAAAGAGAACGTAGATCGTCAGCTTGAAGTCTGTGGCGAAGCGCCTTTTTATACCCTCGGCCCGCTGGTGACCGACATCGCGCCGGGCTACGATCACATTACGTCAGCGATTGGCGCGGCGATGATCGGCTGGTTTGGCACGGCGATGCTCTGTTACGTGACGCCGAAAGAGCATCTCGGATTGCCGGATCGTCAGGACGTGAAGGATGGCGTAATCGCTTACAAGATCGCGGCGCACGCGGCAGATTTAGCGAAGGGACATCCGGGGGCACAGCTTCAAGACAATGCGCTATCGAAAGCGCGCTTCGAGTTCCGCTGGGAAGATCAATTCAATCTGGCGCTCGACCCTGAGCTGGCGCGCGAGTTCCACGACGAGACCTTGCCGCAGGAAGGCGCGAAGCTGGCGCACTTCTGCTCGATGTGCGGCCCGCACTTCTGCTCGATGAAGATCACCCAGGAGGTGCGTGATTATGCGGCACAGAAGCAAGTGAACGAGGTCGTCGCGTTAGAGTCGGGATTGCGCGAGAAGGCCGAAGAGTTCAAGCAGGCCGGCGCCGAGATTTACACCAAGGCTTGACGTGAAGAAAGCTATCCGCATCATCAGAGAAAAGGTTGAGAATCAAGAGTATGAGTTTACGATTCCGCATTTCTTTGAAGAGATGGCTAACGATGACTTGACCTTTGCGGACATTGAAGCGGCGATTGCTAATGGTCGAGTCAATCGCCGCTTCACCAAAGATCCTCGTGGCACACGCTAAGAAATACACGGCACGGCAACCGATGAGCGAGAGATTGCCGTCATCTGCCGAATCAAGGAAACCGGCAAACTACTTTTCATCACGACCTTCGCGCTGGAGCAAGAAGATGAGTAAGCAAAAAGGCGGTTACGATTATGGCATCTGCCACGTCTGCGGCGAGCAGATGCGGGAGCAGCAGATTAATCAGGATTTCTGGATTAAAGGCAAGCTCATCGTCATCGAAAGCGTGCCTGCGGGCGTATGTCCACAATGCGGCGAAAAGGTCGTCAATGCACAAGTAGGGCGGCAGATTGCAACTTTACTGGCGAACCTCAAGCAATTGCCGCAAGAGAAGACAATCAACGTTCCGGTCATCAGCTTTGCTCAAAAGGTCGCTTGATTTGTCGCTATGTCGGAAGGCCGACGAGTTCAGGCAGGCCGGCGCCGAGATTTACACGAAGGCCTGAGGGGATCGGGTATTCATTTCTTACCGGACAGGGACAATCCCTGCCCTTCTGTCTTTATCGGCTTAATACATCTTTATTGTCGCGCTCAGAGGTTTATGTTACCTTTGCAGGCGCTGGCGGGTTCCTCACCCTACAGTCAACCTAGATATTTCGAATGTAAGAGTCTGGGTGAAACGTCTGTTGATTGTGCAATGTACCACCGGAGGTTAATGCATTGTTAGATGCTTGCAAGTAATGTAGGTCGAAAAGCTCATAGCCATTCCAACT
>JBJMGU010000279.1:0-35028 GCA_045807765.1 Blastocatellia bacterium | reverse complement strand
GACTCCTGACTTCTTTCTTCAGCAATGAACATGGCCGAGCAGCCAGTAGACGAGGATAAAGATAAGGATCGTAGAGAACAGCCCGCCGCCGAGCTTCCATGAGATTAAACCGGCGAGACAACCGCGCGCAGGACCTTCCATGAAGAGTTCCCTCCAACATTGACTTCAAATCCTCACGATGTCCCGCCGCGTTCTAAGGCACTTGATGTGCCATGTCGAACACCTTGCCTCCTCTAGCGATTTGTCTCTGGATGGCCACATCGCTTGTCTTAAATTAAAACGAAGGCTGATTGTATGGCGCAAGAATCATACAACCGCAAAGCCGGTTTAGCGTGACGCCAGGGCATCGGTCGGCAAGAGCCCGCGCGCCGTCAACTCATCTTTTAACTGTTCAGGTGATTTGAAAAGGATTGTCTCGAAGCCTAGCTGCTCGGCGACGGCGATGTTGGCTTCTGAGTCGTCAATGAAGAGACACTCGGCGGCGGGCCGCCCAATGCGCTCAAGCAGGATGGCGTAGATGCGTCGGTCAGGCTTGATGATCTGCACATCGCCCGACAGCACGATGTCGTCAAACCAATCCATGAAAGGGAAGCGGTAACGGATGCGGCGGAAGGTTTCTGCCGCCCAGTTGCTCAAGCCGTAGAGCGGATAGCCAGCCTGCTTCAACGCGCCGAGCATGGCGACGGTCGGCTCAATCGCGCCACCAATAGATTCTTCCCATCGCTCATCATACGCCCTGATGAAGTCGGCGTGGTGCGGAAAGCGCTCGCTCAGTTCTGTGACAGCGACGGCGAAGGGGCGGCCCCTGTCCTGTTCCAGATTCCATTCGACAAAACCGATTTCGTCGAGGAAGCGCTCCATCGCTTCGGCGTCGTCGGTGAATAATTTCTGGTAAAGATAGCGCGGATTCCAATCGATCAAGACGCCGCCGAAGTCAAAGACGATGGCAGGCTTCCGGCCTTCGGGTTGACTCATAGAATGTGAATGCTGCTTCCTTTCTTTAGCCTGTTCAGAACGATTGTACCATCACGAACCGGCAGATTGGACGCGGCACTAGGTTATCTATTTCGTCGCCGGCTTGGCGTCGGCGGCGTTCGGCTCTTTCGCGGCGACGTAGCTGCGGCGCGCCAGCACGCTGACGCGGCCTTCGCGCTTTTCGACTTCCGGCGAAATCTCGATGCGCACCTTGCGCCGCTTGCCGTCGCGCGTCGTGTTCGTCGAGGTGTAGGCCAACGAATAACTCGCGGCGACGTTATCCACAACGCGATTGATCGTTTCATCTATCTTGTCGGGCGGTGCGCCGGTCAACTCGCCGCCGGTCTCTTCGACAAACATCTTCATGCTGCCCGACCGCAGTTTGAAGATGCGCAGGAACGAAGTCGGCTTGCCGCGAATCGCCTGCTCGAAGCGCCCGCCGAGCGTTTCAATCAAAATCCCCGACACCGTCGCACCCGATTCCAGCACCGACAGCAGCGCCTCTTTCTCAGAAATCTTTGAGAAGTCAATCGCCGCTTCCAGGCTCGTCAGCACGATGATGGCGCGGCGCCCCGCGGGGTTCGCGGCTTTCTTCATGTATTCGCTGGCTTCATAGATGGCCTGGTTAAAGTAATGCTGCTCGCTTTCGTGCTGGCGCTCGACGGTGCTGATTTTGTCGGTGATCAGGCGGCGGTCGCGGGTGAAGGGTTGAAAGAGCTTGACCTTATTCGAAAACGTCATGATGGCGACTTCGTCGGTCGGCTTCAGGTGATTGATGGCTTTCGCGGTGGCGTCGCGAATCTGCTCGTTGAACGGATTGACGCAGCCGGCGCGGTCAACCAGCAGGACTACCGACACCGGCAGGGTGTCGCGGCTGAAATAACTGACCGCCTGTTTGACCCCGTCTTCATAGACCGTGAAGTCGTCCTTCTTCAACCCATTGACGACGCGACTGGTCTTGCGCTGCACCGGCAGCACGTCAACCAGCACGAGGTCTGTGCGCAGACGGAGCGACTGGTCGTCGGCAGGCGCAGGAGGTGCCAATTGCTGGGTTATGGGACTGGATAAAGCGATAACGAAAGCCGTAAGAAGCGAGATTGCCTGGTACATAATTGCCTGGATCGGGACATGGGATTAGCGGTTCGTGCGGGGATTATGATAACACGAACCGGGCGGGAATGCGCGAGCCAAAACCGCTGCGGTCAGCCATCAGCGCGAATGTATGATGCGCTACCTAACTTTTTATTGGATCGTTCGGTTGCGGTGCGAACATCAGATAAGGGTTGCATTATTTACAGAATGGGTAGAGAATGCGCCCTGGCGATCTAATTCGCGCAGTTCAGAAAAATCCACTCGCTCGCATGCACCGGCATGCGGTTTGTGCAAATTCCCATTCCCATAGGAATCTTGGCAAGTCTCAACTACCCGCCGAAGGAGGTTTCTAATGAGCAGCACGAACTATGATGCGATTGTCATTGGCACAGGATTCGGGGCCACCATTGCGGCCACCCGGCTGGCGCTGAAAGGCAAGAAAGTCCTGATGCTGGAGCGCGGCACCTGGTGGGTGACGCCGGAGAAACTCGGCAAGCCGCCGCAGTCGGCGAAGCTACCTATCCCGGAGTGGGTCAAACAGAACAACCAGCCGGTGCAGTACTGGCCGCGCCCTGATCACAAGGAGGGGTTGTTGGATTTCTTCGCCGCGCTGCGCAGCGACTTCAACAAAGACGGCCTCTACCAGTATTCGATCTTCAAGCAAGCAGACATCCTCACCGCCAGTGGCGTCGGCGGCGGCTCGCTGATCTATTCAAACGTGACCTTGCGCCCCGAGGCGGAGGTGCTGCAAGGCCTCGGCCTCAACCTCGGCGACCCGGAGTATCAGGCGGCCTACGCCTGGATGCAAGATTACCGCGGCAAGCTCAATAAGATTGTCACCAAAATCCCGCTGCCGAACCGCGACGTCACCAACCTCGGCACGGACGATTACCTCTACCTTGATCGCAGCCGCGCGCTGCGCGACGCCGCCGAGAAAGTGGGCCAGAAACTCGGCATCCAGATCCCCTGGCAGCCGCTCGACCTTTCGGTGATCGAATACACGGAAGACGCACAACATCATTCGTCGGGCGATGGCGCCAAGACCCACACCCACTGCGAACGCCAGGGGCGCTGCATCCTCGGCTGCCTGCCCGCCGCCCGCCACACCCTGAACAAGACGCTCTACCAGCGGCTGTTCTCAGACCCGAATTCCGGGGTGACGCTGATGCCGCTGACCAAAGCGCTCGACATCAAGCGGACGCAGACCGGCTACCGCGTGCGCTACGAAGACCGGCGCGATGGCGGCGACCATAAAGACGTCGACGCGCCGATGGTCTTCCTCGGCGGCGGCACGCTGGGGACGACCGAAATTCTGCTGCGCTCGCGCGACAAAGGCGGGCTGCAACTGAGCCAGAGGCTTGGCTCGCACTTCTCGACCAACGGCGACTTCGGGGGCTTCGTGGTCGGGACGGCGCTGCCCGTCTACAGCACGCGCGGCCCGATTAACACGTCGCACCTACATATCAAGTTTGATGGCTCCCACATCGCCATCGAAGACTGCGCCATCCCCGCCATGTTTGCGGCCATCGCCAGCACGGCGCTACAAGCCCTGGACAACGCCGCCCAGCGCGACAACTTCCTCGGCAAGATGAAATTCTCCTGGATGTTCAAGGTGTTGCCCGACCTCAGCAACCTCTTCCCGATGATCCCGAATACCAAAGACCCAAACAGTTTCAAGACCGAAGCGGAGATGGTCGCCAACATCTTCTTCTTCAATTCGATGGGCGAGGATGACGCGAGCGGCAAAATCTTTCTCGACCACGATCAGATACAGGTGGACTGGGATCAGCCAATTGCTAACAACCCGGTCTTCCAGAGGATTGAGACGCTGCAAAAGGCGATTGCCGAGGCGATGGGCGGCAGGTACGTGCCGTTCCCGCTGTGGAGCGGCTTCGCCAACCGCAAGCTGACGATCACCCACCCGCTCGGCGGCTGCCCGATTGCCACCGGGCCGACGCCGAACAATGCCGACGGGGTGGTCGATGAGTTTGGCCGCGTATTTGATGGGAGTAAGTCGCAGGGGGCCACCGACACCCTGCCGGGGCTGTACGTCGTTGATGGCTCGGCCATCCCCGGCGCACTGGTCGCCAACCCGACACTGACAATCGCCGCGCAAGCCATCAAAACTGTGAACAAGGCACTGCCGTGAATCTCCGCCTTGGGGCATGGTGAGTGAAGCAATCGCCGGTAAGTTCGACGGGCGGCATGGCCCGGCGCTTGATCCGGGCCGTGCCGGTACGGAGGAGAATGACGATGAGTGGAACCGGAACCTTGAAGCTTCAGCTAGTTGACGTTTACGGCAACCGCATCAAAGATAAGGCCGACGTCTTTGTGCGCCATCTCGTCTTGAACAGCGGCGCAGAAAAGCGCGGCTTCGACGCCACCAAAATCTTCCAGATCACCGGCCTCGACAGCACGCAAAACGGCATCCACCAGGTGCAAGTGTTCCCGACCCGCTACCGCCCGGTGAGCCGGTTCGTGCGGATCGATGAGGAGAAAGTCAGCAACCAGTTTTTTGTCTTCCCCGTTGACCCGCAAAAGGTCACAGGGATCGTTGCGCCGGCGTATGCGGCGCTGCCGACTGACCTCAAGACGGTGCTGGAAAACTCGACGCTCGAAACTCACGAGGGGCAGCGCGGCCAGGCGCTCTACGACGCCCTCGACGACCCGCGCAAAGCTTGCCTGCTGAACCTGGGGAGTAAGATGCAACATACGGTCTTCCAGAATGGGCGCAATGTCTTGTCCTACGTCACGTCGCTCATGCGGCTGATTGGCGACCGTGTCTTTGCCAACGTGCAGACGGCCCTGCATGACGAAACGCAGAACAGCGTCTTCAGTGATCTGTTCCACTCGGTGCCCGATGTCCTGCATACGCCGCTGCCGGGCTTCTCGCCGGTCGACAGTTTCAAGACGCCGGATCACTATGGCAATCTGCAACTGACCTTCTCACGCAATGCAGCGACCGCGGCTATGATGGCCGACATTGACATGGACGATGCCCAGGGCATTGAGCACATCTTTCAAGTGGTCAGCCACCGCCTGACCGGCATCCAAACGAACCCCTACGATATTCACGAGATCATGCTCGAGTACCAAAAGATTGATCCCGGCTACACGCTGGTCGTGTGAGCCGGGATCAGGTGAATCACCGCCTTCATCATCCGGCGACGCGGCTGGTCAAAACGTGAGTGAGAAGACGTTGCTCACCTGGCTTTTGAATTGATCACCACGATGCTGTTACTGCCCGACTTGAGGCCGAGCTTCTTTGCCTTGCCCTTGAGCTGAACGCCGTTCTCTGACACGCTGACGATGAAGTCAGAGCGATCCGTACCGTTGACCATCACGCGAACCACATCGCTAAGGGTGCGACCGCCGAGGTTGAGCTTTTTCGGCGCATCGAACGCCCCGGAAAAAATCTCCGGCCTAGTGATCTGTTGTTGAACGATGCCGCTGCCTACCGTCGCCGCATAGAACAGCTTCGAGTTCTCTTCGGATTCAACGCCGCCGCCGCATTCATATTGCTCAGGCCGCTGTCGAGCGACCGGCGGCAGTTTGCCGGAACTTTCGCCCGCCGCCGCCGGTTGAGTCGCTGTGCTAAAAAAATAGCACTTTGTGATTGACAGGCCGGCGCTGCTATGCTAAAAAAATAGCACCTTGATCGCAAGCGAGGAATCGAGCCGATGACCAAGAATCCGCATGCCCATCTGAGCCGCCGCGAACGGCAAATCATGGATGTCATCTACAGCAAGGGGCGGGCGACCGCCGCCGAGGTGCTGGAGGATATCCCGCAGCCGCCAGGCTATTCGGCGGTGCGCGCCATGCTGAGGCTGCTTGAAGAGAAGGGCTACCTGCGCCACGAGCAGGACGGGCCGCGCTACGTTTTCCTGCCGACGCTGTCGCGCGAGCGGGCGCGGCAGTCGGCGATGAAGCAATTGCTGCAAACCTTTTTCGACAACTCGGCAGAGCAGGCGGTCGCCGCTTTGCTTGATATGTCGCGCGCCCGGCTGAGTGACGCCGAGCTCGACCGCCTGTCTGAGATGATCGAGCGCGCCAGAAAGGAAGGGCGATGATGGCTTACGTATTTATAGAACCCGCGGCGCTCACGCAGGAAAACGGCTGGCCGGCATTGCTGATTGCGCTGGCGGCGAAGAGCATGCTGATTCTCTGCCTGGCGGCGGTGGTCGCTTTCGCCTTGCGCCGAGCCGCCGCCGCATCGCGCCATCTGGTCTGGAACCTGGCGCTCGTCGGCCTGCTGTTATTGCCGCTGCTGGCGCTCGCCCTGCCGGCGTGGCAATGGTCGGTCGTCCCCGATAGCTTGCTGACGCAGCTAGCGCTTCCTGCAAGCACGACCGCTGCCGTGATCGACAAACCTGCGGCACCGAGCCGCGCTGATGCTTCGCCACTTTCGCCTGCCGTCAGCACAAAAGAGATGACTGCCGCGCGCCCGGCGGCGCATCCTTCACAGCCGCACACGGCGTCAGGCTCAAGCGCGATGGCTCAAGCGCCCAGCGAAGTGCTTCCCACGAGCGACGCGGTCAGCGCTTCGACGGAAAGTAATGTGCCTTACGAAGCTGCGCCGCCGCCCGGTCGTGGTCTGTGGAAGGGGATTCAATGGGCGGTGCTTGGCTGGCTCGCCGGGGCGGCGCTGATTCTGGCGCATCTGCTTGTCGGCCTGGCGCGTGTCTGGCAGCTACAGCATCGCGCCGAGCGCGTGACCGATGGCGAATGGCTGTCGCTGGTCGAGCGGCTGTCGCGTCGCCTGATGTTGACTCAATCGGTTGCCTTGCGTCGAAGCGCCCGCGTCACCATGCCGATGGCTTGCGGGCTGGTGCGTTCGTCCATTCTCTTGCCGGCGGACGCCAGCGACTGGCCGGAGGAGCGGCGCGAAGTGGTCTTGCTGCATGAGCTGGCGCACGTCAAACGCCGCGACTGTCTGACACAGTTAATGGCGCAGGCGGCATGTGCTTTCTACTGGTTCAACCCGCTGGCATGGGTAGCGGCGCGGCGGCTGCGCATCGAGCGCGAGCGCGCCTGCGACGATCAAGTGCTTGACGCCGGCGCCAAGGCTTCGGATTACGCTGATCACCTGCTCGACATTGCGCGCTCGATGGGCGAAACGCCTACCGCTTTGATGGCCGCCGTCGCCATCGCGCGGCGCTCGCAGCTCGAAGGCCGGTTGCTGGCGATTCTTGATCCAGGTTTGCGCCGCCGCGCGTTGAATCGCGCAACTGTAACTTTCGTCGCAATCGCCATGCTCGGCCTGATATTGCCGCTTGCCATGCTGCGGCCCGCTGCCATCGCTCAGACGAAGCGACCGCGTCCAGCGGTCGCCGTGCCGCCCGCCGCGCCACAAGCGCCCGGCGCGCCGGTTTCTGCTCTGCCTGCAATCCCGGCAGCACCGCCCGCGCCGCTCGACCCGGCTACCCCGCAAGCGGCGCTTGCGCCTGCCGTGCCGGGAGCGCCGCCTGAGCCGGAAGCGCCACCGACGCCAGCGGCACCGTCTGACCCGGCGCTCGCGCCGCCCGCTGAACCTCCGGCCTTGCCTGCTGCGCCGCCTGCCGCAGCGCCGCCACCTGCGCCGGCTGTTGCGCCGACCGTGCCCGCGCCGCCACAAGCGCCGCTCAGCCAGCAAGACAAGGACGCCGCCGTCGAAGCGTTGCGCGAGGCATTGAAAGACAGCGACCCCGAAATGCGCGAGCAGGCGCTCTTCTCGCTGTCGCAGATCAGCGGCGCGCGCGCTACGGAAGCCATCGTCGCGGCGTTGAAAGATCAGAATCCCGAGGTGCGCGAGAAGGCCGCCTGGGCGCTCGGCCTGCGGCGTGGCGAAGGACTGGTCGAAGCGCTCATCATCGCCTTGCGCGACGAGAATGCCGGCGTCCGTGAGAAAGCCGCATGGGCGCTCGGCTTAAAAGGCAACCGCAGCGCCGTCGAGCCGTTGATCGAAGCCTTGAAGGATAAGAGCGCCGATGTGCGTGGAACCGCCGCGTGGTCTTTAGGGATGCGCGGTGACGCGCGCGCCATCAAAGCCTTGAACGCGGCGACCAAAGACGAGAACCGCGAGGTCCGCAGCCACGCCCTGTGGGCGCTAGGGATGTTGCTGATGCGCAGTGGCGAAGCGGCGGCCACTGGCGATAACGATCACGATATCGATGTGGATGTCGAAGGCAGAGTCCACGGCGGTATCGCCGGTGGCGTTGCGGGCGGTGTCGGTGCCGGCATTGGCAGCGGCATTGGCGGCGGCGTTGGCGGCGGCGTCGGTAGCGGCATTGGTAGAGCTGTTGGCAACGGCGTCGGTGGTGGGGTTTCAGGCGGCGTTGGCACCGGACACATGCGCAAGCGGCTGCGGCCCGCGCCCCGCAGCGCCGATCAGCCGCCCGCAACGAAGCAACTGTGAAGGGCTGACGGCTCTGCCTGCGGCATCGTTTGTTATTCAGTTGTGCCGCGCTCGACTCTAAGCGTCTGGAGTGCCTGCCGGATGCGCCGCCCGAAAGCGGCACTCATTACAAACCGATTTGCGATTAACCAGAGACGGAATCGCGCCCGGCTTTGCCGGGTCGAGGCGGCGACGCGTTTTCATTCGTCCATCGGAAGGAGCAAATGACATGAGAAAACTGATGCTGAGCCTGGCGGCCTTGATGATCATAAGCATCGGCCTTGCCACCTATTCAATGCAGGCGGCGAGCGCGAGCGCGCCGCAATCCGCCCCCGATTTGCAAGAGAAGATTCGTATGCTCGGTTCCGCCAATCCCATCGAGCGGGCCTCGGCGGCCTGCCAGATCGGCGAGATGGGCAAACAGGCGACGGCGGCGGTCCCGCAGTTGATTGCGTTGCTCGGCGACGATACGCCCATCAATGCGCGGCTCGATTGCGACCAGCACAACAACATGATGGGCAAGCACAACTATGTCGAGCAGACGACGCCAGGCCAGCGGGCCGCTGCCGCGCTCGCCGTCATGGGCAGCCCGGCGGTCGAGCCGCTCATCGGTGTGTTGCGTAATGCGCCGCCGGTGGCGCGCGCTAACGCCGCGTGGGCACTGGGGATCATCAAAGACCCGCTCACGGTTGCGCCGCTGATTGCCGCCGCCAAAGATGTGGAGGTGCGGGTGCGCGAGCACGCGATCTGGGGGCTGGGCCTCAAGCATGACCGCAGCGTTGTCGAGCCGCTGATTGCCGCGCTCGGCGACCGTGAAGCGTCGGTGCGCGAGAAGGCGGCATGGTCGCTGGGGCTGCAAGGCGATCAACGCTCGGTCGCGCCGTTAGTCGACGCCTTGCGCGACGATAATGTGAAAGTGCGCGAGCAGGTTGCCTGGGCGCTCGGCTTGAAGGGCGACGAAACAGCGGTCGAGCCGCTGGCCCTGGCGCTCAGAGATCATAGTCCGGAGGTTCGCGAAAAAGCCGCGTGGGCGCTCGGGCTCAAAGGCGACCGGCGCGCCGTCGAGTCGCTGATGGGCGCTTTGAAAGACGAGACGGCAGAGGTGCGCAAGCAGGCCGCATGGGCGCTCGGCTTGAAGGGCGACCACCGTGCCGTTCCCGCGTTGAATCAGGCGATGAAAGATCAGCAGCACGAAGTACGCAAGACCGCCGCGTGGGCGCTCGGCTTGATCCTAATGCGCGACGGCAAAGCGGTGGATGCGAACCTTGACCTCGATCTCGACAAAGACATTGACGTGGATGTGGACATGGACGTAGACGTGGACGTTGAGACGGACACAAAGGACGAGCATGAAGGGACGCGCGGCGAAGAGATGATGCCGCGCCCGACGCCAACGCCGATACCGATACCGCAGGTCACGCACACCCCCAGGCCGACTTCGGTGATGAATGTCGCGCCGGCAGAGAAGACCAGGCAGAAGACGCGGCGCAAGGCGACGACTGCGCCGAATCAATGAAGCGATTCGGCTGAAGGCAGGTGCGGACTTAAGCAGGAAGCAGCGCCCGAAGACGCTGCTCCCTGCTTCGAGTGGTTTTAGATTGCGTTTGCTGTGTAGCGCAAGGCGGTTAGGTGGCGCGAGTCGCTGCGCCAGCTAACCGCCTTGCGCTACATCCGATTGACAACCGCTCCAGGCTATTAATTCGTCGTCACGTTCATGTTGAGGGCGCGAACCAGGAAGCCCCAGCGGTCGGCAACCTCTTCGATCTGCTTTGAGGTCGGCTTGCCGGCGCCGTGGCCGGCGCGGGTTTCGATGCGGATCAAAACCGGATTCGGCCCCGCCTGCGCCGCCTGCATGGCCGCCGCGAATTTGAAGCTGTGCAAAGGCACGACGCGATCATCATGATCAGCGGTCGTGATCAGCGTCGGCGGGTAGGCTGTCCCCGGCTTGATGTTGTGTAGCGGCGAATAGGCGTACAGCGCCTTGAACTCTTCGGGGTTATCCGCCGAGCCGTAATCCGACACCCAGGCCCAGCCGATAGTGAACTTCTGGAAGCGCAGCATGTCCATCACGCCAACTGCCGGCAAGGTCGCGCCGAATAATTCAGGCCGCTGCGTCATCGCCGCGCCGACCAGCAAGCCGCCATTGCTGCCGCCAAAGATCGCCAGCCTCGGCGTCGAAGTGTACTTGTTGGCAATCAGCCATTCAGCCGCCGCGATGAAGTCGTCGAAGACGTTCTGCTTCTTCAGCTTCATGCCGCCCTGGTGCCAATCTTCGCCATACTCGCTGCCGCCGCGCAGGTTCGGCACCGCATAGACTCCGCCCCTCTCCATCCACACCAGGTTGCCGACGCTGAAGGCTGGCGTCAGCGAGACGTTGAAGCCGCCGTAGCCATACAGCACGGTCGGGTTCTGGCCGTCGAGCTTCAGGCCTTTCTTATAGGTGATGATCATCGGCACGCGCGTGCCGTCTTTGCTGGTGTAGAAGACCTGCTTCGATTCATAGTCTGCCGTGTTGAAGTCTACCTTCGGAGCGCGAAAGACTGTGCTGCGGCCCGTGCGCATATCGTAACGGTAAACGGTCGCCGGCGTCGTGTAGCTGGTGAAGCTATAGAAGGTTTCTTGATCCGTGCGCTTGCCGCCGAAGCCGCTGGCGGTGCCGATGCCCGGCAGCGTGACTTCGCGCACCAGCTTGCCCTTCAGGTCATAGACCTTGATCTGCGTGTGCGCGTCTTTCAGATACGAGGTCACCAGCAGGTTACCGATGACGTTGGCGGCTTCGAGCGTTTCCGTCGCTTGCGGCACAACCGTCTTCCAGTTAGCCGCTTCGGGTTTTGTAACGTCAATCGCAATGATCTTGCCGCGCGGCGCATCGCGGTCTGTGCTTAGCCAGAAGGTCGTGCCGTCGTTGTCTATGACGCTGTAACGCGCATCGCCCTGGTCGAGCAGCGGCTTAACCGTCGCGTCTTGCGCCTGAAGGTCTTTATAGAAAAGTCGGTTGCGGCGGTCTGTGCCCTGCGTTGCGCTGACGATCAGGTAGCGACCATCGTCTGTGACAAAGCCGTTGATGTTCCATTCCTTCTGATCGGGGCGCTCGTAGACAAGCACGTCTTGCGTCTGCGGCGTGCCGAGCTTGTGATAGTAGAGCTTGTGGAAATAATTCGCGCCGGTCATCTGTGTGGTGGCCTTCGGCTCGTCGTAGCGGCTATAGAAGAACCCCTTGCCGTCTTTGGTCCACGACGCGCCGCTGAACTTCACCCAGCGCACCAGGTCGGGCAAATCCTTCGCCGTTGCGACATCGCGGACGTGCCACTCCTGCCAGTCGGAGCCGGCCTGAGCGATGCCGTAAGCCAGAAGCCTCCCGTCATCGCTCACTTCCATCCCCGCCAGCGCCACCGTGCCGTCCGTCGATAGCGTGTTCGGGTCGAGCAGGACTTGCGGCGCGGCGTCGAGCGCCGTCGTAGTGTAGAGCACGCTCTGGTTTTGCAGGCCGTTGTTCTTCATGTAGAAGTAACGGTCGCCCTGCCGCTCGGGCAGACCATAGCGCTCGTAGTTCCACAGCCTGGTCAGCCGCTGCTTGATCTGCGCGCGCGCCGGAATCTCGTTCAGGTAAGCGAACGTCAACCGGTTCTGGGCTTCGACCCAGGCGTGGGTATCCGCCGAGTCGAGGTCTTCAAGCCAACGGTAAGGGTCGGCGACTTTGACGCCGTGATAATCGTCAACCTGATCAACTTTTTTTGATTCTGGGTACACGAGTTTCTTTGCCGTCTGCGCCGCGGCGGGCGCAAAAATGATCGCCAGCGCCACGAGGCTGGCGGCGATGGCGGATAAGCCTTTGAGCAATTTCATGGGGGAAGCTCCTTCAACATGAAGACAATGAACGGCAGATGCGCCGCCGAGATGTTTGATCGGGTGACGCTGAGCGGCTCGTACAGGTGCGAGCCGCTCAGCGCTAATGAAAGCAACTTTACTGTGATTGCATCGAATCGAGGAAGTCCGAGTTGGTCTTCGTGCGGCTGAGCTTGTCGAGCAACAGCTCCATCGCTTCCGTGGGCGACAACTGTGATAGCACGCGTCGCAGGACGATGATGCGGTGGAAGTCGGCTTGCGCCAGCAGCAGCTCTTCCTTGCGCGTCCCCGACTTGTTGATGTCGATGCTCGGGAAGATGCGCTTCTCGGTGAGCTTGCGGTCGAGGTTGATTTCGAGGTTGCCCGTGCCCTTGAACTCTTCGAAGATGACGTCGTCCATGCGCGACCCCGTATCGATCAGCGCCGTGGCGATGATCGTTAGAGAGCCGCCCTCTTCGATGTTGCGCGCCGAGCCGAAGAAGCGCTTCGGCTTTTGCAGCGCGTTCGAATCAATACCGCCCGAGAGAATCTTGCCCGATGGCGGCACCACGGCGTTGTGGGCGCGCGCCAGGCGGGTGATCGAGTCGAGCAGGATGACCACATCGCGGCGGTACTCGACCAGGCGCTTGGCTTTCTCGATCACCATGTCCGCGACCTGCACGTGGCGCGTCGGCGGCTCGTCGAAGGTCGAGCTGATGACTTCGCCATGAACGGAGCGCTGCATGTCTGTGACTTCTTCCGGGCGCTCATCGATCAACAGGACGATGAGCGTCACCTCAGGGTGGTTGCGGGTGATCGAGTTGGCGATGTTTTGCAGCAGCATGGTCTTGCCGGTGCGCGGCGGCGCGACGATCAAGGCGCGCTGCCCCTTGCCGATGGGCGTCATCAAATCGAGGACGCGTCCGGCAAGGTTTTCCGGGTCGGACTCCAACTTCAATCGCTCGTCCGGGTAGAGCGGCGTCAGGTTGTCGAAGAAGACGCGCTCGCGGGCCATCTCCGGCGGCTCGAAGTTGATGGCCTCGACTTTGATGAGTGCGAAATAACGCTCGCCTTCTTTCGGCGGGCGAATCTGGCCGCTGATCGTGTCGCCCGTGCGCAGATCGAACTTGCGAATCTGCGACGGGCTGACGTAGATATCGTCAGGGCCGGGCAGGTAGTTATAATCCGGGGCGCGCAGAAAGCCGAAGCCGTCGGGCAAGGTTTCCAGCACACCCTCGGAAAAGATCAGGCCGCTCTTTTCGGTCTGCGCCTGCAAGATTTTAAAGATCAGCTCCTGCTTGCGCATGCCCGTGGCGCCTGCGATGTCGAGTTCCTTGGCGATCTGCGTCAGCTTCGAGATGGACATGTCCTTGAGATCGCCGATGTCCATAAGCTCATTTACGTCTTCTGCCATAATCGTTCTGAATTCCTCGTTGGGTTCTTCGCCTGCCGGGCAGGCGGGAGAGTTATTGTCACAGGAAAACAATTGGGCTTCGGGGAAGCTGTCGCTCCGGTGTCTGCGGATTGTCCTGGCGGATTCAGGCAGCCGCTCTGGCGGTTTAGAGACCGTGATGAGGATTGGAATTCAAGACAGGTTAATGACGAGTCTTTCAATCCGCATGCGACCCAGAGGGTTTCACGAGCGGTTTCCCGGATCCGAAATCAGCAACCCGTGTGGTGATTTCTTTCCAGATGCGGTCGGCGCCACTACGCGTGACCGCAGAGTAAGCAATTATCGGCTCTTCTTTCCCCAGCACCGCCGACGCGCGTTTCAAATTGGCCCGCAACTGGTTGCTACTGAGCTTGTCCGCTTTGGTTGCTATGATGACAAATGGCTTTCCCCTTTCGCGTAACCACTCTTTCATCAGCAGGTCTAGCTTGGAAGGCTCGTGCCGCGAGTCGGTGATAAAAATAGATAGCACAAGATTTGGCCGCGATGCAAGGTATTTCTCAATCATCGGCCCCCACTCGCGCTTCACTTCGCTCGGCACGCGCGCATAGCCATAGCCCGGCAGATCGACGCAATAGAACGCTTGATTGATCAGAAAGAAGTTGATCAGTTGCGTGCGTCCGGGCGTCGAGCTGGTCTTGGCCAGGCCCTTCACACCCAGCAGGCTGTTTATCAAAGAGGACTTGCCGACGTTCGACCGGCCCATGAAGGCGACCTCTGGACGACCGTCGCGCGGGTAATGCTCAGGGCTGGTGGCGCTCTTGATGAACTGCGCGCTCTTAACTTTCATAGTAGTCAGTTGCCGGTTACCAGTTGCCAGTTGCCGGAGCAAAGAATTGATGAGCCTCTGCGGTTACTGGCAACTGACTACTGACCACTATTCAAGCACTGGCGTCGAAGTCGGCGCGTCGGCGGGCGGCTGGCCCCAGAGCGGCACGTCGGTCGGCAGGTCAGACTTCGGCAAGGGGCTTTCGAGCGCCACCCGCCAGACCTCGTCAATCGAATCGACCGTGTGAATCGTCAGCGCCTGCTTCACATCTTCGGGGAGCTCGACCAGGTCTTTGGCGTTCTCCTTCGGGATGACGACGGTGGTGATGCCTGTGCGGTGCGCTGCCAGCAATTTCTCTTTGACGCCGCCAATGGGCAGCACCTTGCCGCGCAGCGTGATCTCGCCTGTCATGGCGGCATCGCGGCGGATCGGCGTGTTCGTCAGCACACTGATAATCGCCGTGGCGATGGCGATGCCTGCCGAGGGGCCATCTTTCGGGATGGCGCCTTCGGGCACGTGCAGGTGCAGGTCATACTTCTTGTGAAAGTCGGGATTGATGCCCAGTCGCTTGGCTCGCGAGCGCACGCAGGAAAGCGCCGCGCGCGCCGATTCCTGCATCACTTCGCCGAGCTTGCCTGTCAGCGTGATGTTGCCGCGCCCCTGCATCAAGGTCGCTTCGATATGCAGCACCTCGCCGCCGACTTCTGTCCACGCGAGCCCCGTCGCCAAGCCGACTTCGCTCTGCTCGGCAATCGATTGCGGGCGGAAGCGCGTCGGCCCCAGCAACTCCTTAACGGCTTCGTCGGTTACGGTGATCTGGTAATTCGTCGGGTCGTCACCGGTCAGCATCTTGCGGGCGATCTTGCGCAGCACCGAAGCGATCTCGCGCTCCAGGTTGCGGACGCCGGCTTCGCGCGTGTAATACTGCACAATCGTGCGCAGCCCGTCATCGGTGAAGTCCACCTGCTCGGTCTTCAGGCCGTTTGCTTCAAGCTGCTTGCGCAGCAGATGACGGCAGGCGATCTCCAGCTTCTCGCGCTCGGTGTAGCCGGGCAGCCGGGTGATCTCCAGACGATCTTGCAAGGCCGGCGGGATCGTGTGCAGCACGTTCGCCGTGGCGATGAACATGACGTTCGACAGGTCATACTCAACGTCGAGGTAGTGATCGTGGAAGGCAAAGTTCTGCTCAGGGTCCAGCACTTCGAGCAGCGCTGCCGACGGGTCGCCGCGAAAATCCATGCCGAGCTTATCCACTTCGTCGAGCATGATGAGCGGATTGACGGTGCCGGCCTTCTTCATCATCTGGATGATCTGGCCGGGCAGCGCGCCGATGTAGGTGCGCCGGTGGCCGCGAATCTCGGCCTCGTCGCGCACGCCGCCTAAGCTGAGGCGCACGAACTTGCGGCCTGTGGCCTTAGCAATCGAGCGCCCGAGGCTGGTCTTGCCGACGCCCGGCGGGCCGACGAAGCAGAGGATCGAACCTCTCGGCTTGTCCACCAGTTGGCGCACGGCGAGGTATTCAAGGATGCGCTCTTTGACTTTCTCAAGCCCATAATGGTCGGCGTCCAACACGTCCTGCGCCGCGCGAATGTCGCGCACCTCTTCGGACTTGTCTTTCCAGGGCACCGCCAGCAGCCAGTCGAGGTAGTTGCGCGACACCGTCGATTCGGCGGACATCGGCGGCATCTGCTCTAAACGGCGCAGCTCGGCGATGGCCTTCTCGTAGGCGTCTTTCGACATGCCGGCGGATTCGATCTTCTGCTTCAGCTCTTCTAGCTCGGCCTTCTCGTCCTTGCGGCCCAGCTCTTTGTGAATCGCCTTGATCTTCTCGTTGAGGTAATACTCTTTCTGGGCGCGCTCCATCTGCCGCTTGACGCGACCGTGGATGGCGCGATCCACCTGAATCTTTTCAAGCTCGACTTCGAGCACTTCGACCAGCCGCGTCAAGCGCTCTTGCAGGCCAAAGATTTCAAGCAAGCCCTGTTTGTCTTCGACGGAAATCTTCAGGTTCGAAGCGATGGTGTCGCACAAGCGCGCCGGGTCATCATTGCGCAGCGCCGCCGTCAGCGTCTCCGGGTTGCTCAGCTCTGTCGACTGGCGCACGTACTGATCAACCAGCGAGCCGATGCGCCCGATGAGCGAGTTCATGCGCGAGCGCGGCTCGGCGGCCTCTGTGTGGGTGCGCAGGGTGGCCATCCAAAAGTCGCCGTTGTCTTCGATGCGCACGGTGCGAGCGCGCTCTATCCCCTCGACCATCACCTTGATGTTGCCGTCGGGCAGGCGCAGGTTGTGCGTGATGCGCGCGATGGTGCCGATGAAGTAGACCTGTTCGCTCGACGGCTCGTCAATCGTCGCGTCGTGCTGAGTCGCCAGGAAGATTGTCTTATCACCGCGCAACGCTGCTTCCAGCGCCCTGACGCTTGCCGGGCGTCCGATGACGAAGGCAACGATGGTGTAGGGAAAGACGACCACGTCCCGTATGGGAACCATTGGGCATCTCACAACGTCGTTCGGAGTGCTGTCGCTGAATTCATTCATGATGATTAGTATAACCGGAGGCGGAAGAAGAGCCATCGGTCATCGGTCGGCGGCATCCGCCTGCCCATCACAAATGACCAATGACCAGTGACACTATCCCGCTTTTTCAAGGACAGGGAACGTTGCGCGACGGCTCTCGACCATTTCGCGCGTGACCACAAACTCTTTGACCTTCTTATAGGAGGGCAGCATATACATCACGTCGAGCATCAACTCTTCCAAGATCATGCGCAAGCCGCGCGCCCCGACCTTGCGCGTGTAGGCCAGATGCGCCACCGTCTGGATGGCGTCGTCGGTGAAGCGCAGCTTGACGCCTTCGTACTCGAACAGCTTCTGGTACTGTTTGACCAGCGCGTTCTTCGGCTCGGTGAGAATCTCGACCAGCGCTACCTCGTCCAGCTCGTGCAAGGTGCCTGCTACGGGGAGGCGCCCGACGAACTCGGGAATCAGGCCATACTTGATCATGTCTTCCGGCTCGACCATCGCCAGCGTGTCGCTCAGCTTCTTCTTGTGGACGCTGGTGACGTTGGCGTTAAAGCCGAGCGCCTTGCGACCGATGCGCTTCTCGATGACCTTTTCGAGGCCGACGAAGGCGCCGCCGCAGATGAAGAGGATGTTGGTGGTGTCAACGGGGAAGAATTCCTGGTGCGGGTGCTTGCGTCCGCCCTGCGGCGGAACGTTGGCGACCGTGCCTTCGAGGATTTTCAGCAGCGCCTGCTGCACGCCTTCGCCCGACACGTCGCGGGTGATCGAAGGGTTTTCGTCCTTGCGGCAAATCTTATCGATCTCGTCTATGTAGATGATGCCGGTCTGGGCGCGCTCGATGTCGCCGTTGGCGGCTTGTAGCAACTTCAGAATGATGTTCTCGACATCTTCGCCGACATAGCCGGCCTCCGTCAGCGTCGTCGCGTCAACGATGCAGAAAGGCACGTTGAGCATGCGCGCCAGCGTCTGCGCCAGCAGCGTCTTGCCCGTCCCCGTAGGCCCGATCAGCAGGATGTTTGATTTCTGAATCTCGATATCGGAAGAGCGCCGCTTGAGCATATCGATGCGCTTGTAATGCTGGTAGACGGCAACGGCGAGCTTCTTCTTGGTCTCTTCCTGGCCGATGACGTAATCATCCAGGAAGGCTCTGATCTCGACCGGTTTGGGCAAAGGCGGGCGGCGCGCGGCGGTCTCCTGCTGTTGATCATCGGTGATGATCTCGTTGCAGATATCGATGCACTCGTTGCAAATATAAACGGTCGGCCCGGCAATCAGCTTCTTGACTTCGTTCTGCGATTTGCCGCAGAACGAACAGCGTAATGTGTCGTCGCCTCGTCTCATCCACTCTCCAATCCTAGCAGAAGGTCTTTCAGTCTACGTTTCGCAAGCGGGGCAATTCCTGAAATGATGAATGCAGAATGATGACTGATGAATTAGGGAGACAAGTCCCACCGCAATGGGCGCTAGCTCCGGCAGTTCATCATTCTGCATTCATACTTCATCATTTACTCTCTGTGCGTAATCACCAGATCGATCAAACCGTATTCTTTCGCCTGCTCGGCGCTCATGATGCGGTCGCGCTCGACATCGTGCTCGATGACTTCGATTGACTGGCCGCTGTGCAGCGCCAGAATCTGGCTGGTCAGCGCGCGCATGCGCATGATCTCTTCGGCATGAATGCGAATGTCGGTGGCCTGACCCGAAATGCCGCCGATTGACGGCTGATGAATCAGGATGCGCGAATTCGGCAGCGCGAAGCGCTTGCCCGCCGCTCCCGCCGTCAACAATAGTGCTCCCATCGAAGCCGCCTGGCCAACACAGATCGTCGTCACGTCGGGACGGATGAACTGCATCGTGTCGTAGATGGCCATGCCGGCAGTGATCGAGCCACCGGGGCTGTTGATGTAGAGCGAGATGTCGCGGTCGGGGTCTTCGGCTTCAAGAAACAGCAATTGGGCGACGACCAGATTGGCAATCGTATCGTCAATCGGCGTACCGATGAAAATGATGTTGTCTTTAAGTAGCCGCGAGTAGATGTCAAAAGCGCGCTCGCCGCGCGCGGTCTGCTCGACGACCATCGGTACCAATGCCATTTGCTTTTCGGTCTCCTTGGAAATCTTGCCGGCCACGGGATTATTATACTTCCCCGTCAGCCCGGCGGGAAGTTACTTTTTCATTGCGGCCCGCGCGTCAATATTTTACGGGCGCAACGGACGGCGCTCACTCGCCGCTCGCTTCAGCCGGATTTGAACTGGCCTCGGCGCTTGCCGCCGCTTCCGGCTCGCTCTTGTCGGCCTGCGAGGCAGCCTCTTCGGGTTGTTGCTCGGTCTCCGCGTCGGCGGCGCGCAGCCCTTCGACTTCTTCGGTTTTCAATTCTGCGGAAGCGATGACGAGATCGAGGGCCTTTTGTTGTCTGACCTGCTCTTTGATGCTATCGAGCGCCTCTTCCTTTGTCAACCGGGCCTTCGCCGCGGCTACCGTTTCGCCGCGCTGTGCGGCATAGGCTTCGATCTCGTGGTTCAAATCTTCTTCGCTGACTTCGACCTTCTCCTCGTCGGCGATGCGATCAAGGATGAACAGGCCGCGCACGTCGCGCTCGGCGCGCTCGCGCTGGCCGGCGCGAACCTCGTCCCAGTCCAGGCGCATCTGGCGCGGGTCAATGCCGCTTGAAAAGAGCTGGTCGAGCAACGTGTTGAAGCGCGAGTTGATCTGCCGCTCAAGGATGAAATCGGGAACCGGGAACTGGTAACGCTCGATCAATGCTTCCATCGCAGCGTTGCGCAGCTCGTCTTCGCCGCGGTGCTCGGCCTGATGCTCCATCTGCTGGCGCAGGTCTGCACGCAGCTCATCGAGGGTCTGGAACTTTTCGTCAACTCCTTGAGCGAACACATCGTTGGCCTCAGGCAGTTCTTTAGAGCGCACGGCGGTGACGTTGGCCGTGTAATTGACCTTGCGCCCGGCAAAGCGCTCCGGCTTGTACTCTGCCGGGTAGGCGACCGTGAAGCTGCGCTCGTCGCCGGGGCGCACGTCGCTCAACGCTTCGGTGAACTCCTTGAGCACGTTGGGGCCGCCGACAGTAATCTCCACATCATCTTGTTTAATCTCTTCCGGCTCTGCCGCTGCCTCCGGTTCTGCCGCTGTCTCTGGCGCGGCTTCAGCAGTGGCCTCGTCGCCGGCTTCGTCGCCGGTCTTGTTGCTGGCTTCGTCGCTTGCCGCTGTGGCTTCTTCCGCTGATTGAGCGGTATCGGCATCGGCTTGCGGCGCTTCGGCGGCCTGCGCTTCCAGCCGGCCCGTGAGCGAAACGGTGACGATGTCGCCCTCCTGCGCGCCGCGGTCTTCGACCGGCACCATCTCGGCCTGCCCTTCGCGCAGCCGCTCGATCTCCTGGTCTATGTCTTCGTCGCGGATTTTATAAACCCGTTGCGTCAGCGGCAGCCCCTTGTAATCACCGATCTCGAATTCGGGTTTGACCGAAACTGTGATGGTGACGTTGAGGGCGTCGTCGTCGCTGAACTTCAAGTCGTCAACCGCCGGCTCGCCGATGACCTTGAGGTCTTTATCGGTGATGGCTTTTTGCAGCGACTCCGGCAGCAGGTGGGCGACGACTTCGTCGCGCAGCTCTTTGCGGAAGCGCGTCTTGATGACCGACTTCGGGGCGTGGCCGGGGCGAAAGCCGGGAACGTTCACCTGGCGGGCGAGGTTGCCGGCGACCTTGTCGGTTTCGGCGCGCACAACCTCGCCGGGGATTTCGAGATGCAGTTGCTTTTTGCAATTCTCCTGATCGGTAACAGTGATGTTCATATTGATTATCGGTTGTCGGTAGCCCGCCGTCGGAAATTAGTCATCGATGAATGGTCTGCGCTGATGACTGACGACCGGCCTGATGCGAAAGGGGGGACTCGAACCCCCACACCTCTCGGTACGGGCTTCTAAGACCCGCGCGTCTACCTGTTCCGCCACTTTCGCTTAATCATCAAATGCCTGTCTCTGCAAGCGGCCTTACGGTAGCCGCGCCGCGCACTTCTTAAGCACATGAGCTTAAAAGATTGGCGTTGCCTTGTCTAGCCATGCCATGCGCGCGGCGCTGCTTGACACCGCCACGCAGCAAATCTAAGATGAGCGTGCTGCTGCTCTAACTTCAAACTCCCGCAGGTGAGCAATGACCAACTTCGTGGCGATGTTGCTTCAGTCGCAAGGTGCAGCCGCCGGCGCGGCTCCCAGAGCCACCGGCGCGCCACCCATCTACGGCTACATTCCGCTGATCATCATGTTCTTGATTGCCGTGCTGTTGCCCTTCGCGCTGCTCGGGGCTTCGCGGCTGGTGCAGCGGCGCGTCTATGACCGCGACAAGCTGCTGCCGTACGAATGCGGCGTTGATCCCATCGGCGATGCCCGCGAGCGCTTCTCGGTGCGCTTCTACATCGTCGCGATGCTGTTTCTGGTCTTCGACGTCGAGACCATCTTTCTCTTCCCCTGGGCGATCATCTACGACAAGCTGGCGCTCTTTGGGCTGGCCGAGATGCTGATCTTCATCGGCATCCTGGTCGTCGGTTATTACTACGCCTGGCGCAAGGGGGCGCTCGAATGGGCCTGATGATTGTGAGTTAAGGCTATGGTTAAACAAAGAGAAGAAGTGATCGAATCTTCAAGCGGCATCATCACGACGACCGTCGATTTCGTATTCAACTGGGCGCGCAAATCGGCGCTCTGGCCGATGACCTTCGGGCTGGCCTGCTGCGCCATCGAGATGATGGCGACCGGCGCGTCGCGCTTTGACATGGATCGTTTCGGCGCCGGCGTCTTTCGCCCCAGCCCGCGGCAGTCGGATTTGATGATCGTCGCCGGCACTCCGACCTTAAAGATGGCGCCGGTCATCAAGCGCGTCTGGGATCAGATGCCCGAGCCGAAGTGGTGCATTGCCATGGGCGCGTGCGCCTCGACCGGCGGGCCGTTTCCGACCTATTCGACCTTGCAAGGGATTGACCGCATCGTGCCGGTTGATGTTTACATACCGGGCTGCCCACCGCGCCCCGAAGCCTTGCTCTATGGCCTGATGCGCTTGCAAGACAAGATCATGCAAGAGCACCCGACGCGCTTCGTCTTCGGTCGCGGCAACGTCACGCAGGCAGAGGTCGAAGACGCGAACGCTTAGCACCGGCGAAGCGTCGAATAATCAAGAAGCGCAGAGGCGACCGCCTACTGCGCTTTTGTTTTTGCGAGAGAAGATTAAACGTCTATGCCGACGCCGCTTGAGCGCAAGCTGATCGAACGCATACGCCGCGATGGCCCGCTGACCTTCCGCGACTTCATGCAGGCGGCGCTTTACGACCCTGAGCTTGGCTATTACAACACCGCGCGCTTGAAGATCGGCGCGGCGGGCGATTACACCACCTCAAGCAATGTTCACCCGGCGTTCGGCGCTGTGCTTGCCCGCGCCTTTGCCGAGTTGTGGCGCAAACGCTTTGCCGGTGAGCCGCTCTTGATCGTCGAGATCGGCGCCGGCACGGGGCAACTGGCGGCGGACTTGCTCGCGGCGCTCAGCAATGAATCTGCAACGCTGTTTGATGAGGCGCGCTACGTCGTCATCGAACAGAGTCCCGTGATGCGTGCGCGACAGCGCGAGCGGCTGGCCGGCTTCGCCGGGCGCGTCGAGTGGCGCGCGCTCGAAGAGATTGAGCGCGAACCCGTAACTGCAATCTTCTTTGCCAACGAGCTGATCGATGCGCTGCCGGTGCATCGTCTGCGCTGGAAATCAATGGCCATTGAAGAACAGTTCGCCGGCGTCGAAGGTGAGCGGCTGGCGCTTGCGTGGTCGTCGCCTTCAGGGCCAGAGCTGACGCGCTACCTTGAGCGATTCGGCGTCACGCTGAAAGAAGACCAGATCGTCGAAGTCAATCTCGATGCGCTGGCGTGGCTCGCACAAGTGTCGCGTGCCATGCGTCAGGGTTTTCTGGTGACGATTGATTACGGCGACGTGGCGGCGCACCTCTACGCGCCTGACCGCGCCAGCGGCACGCTGCGAGCATTCTATCGCCATCAACTAATAGATTCGCCGCTCGCGCGTATCGGCGAGCAAGATTTGACGGCGAGCGTCAACTTCACGGCGCTCATCGAGCATGGACGTGATTGCGGGCTAGAGACCGTAAGCTATGAACGACAGGCGGCGTTTCTGCTGCGGCATGGATTGATTGAGCGCATTGCGGCCATGCACCGCGCAGACGAAATGCTTGAGGACGTAAAGGCGCGGCTGGCAATCAAAAACCTCTTCGTGCCCGGCGGCGCGAGCGACAACTTTCGCGTGCTGGTGCAAAAGAAGGGGCTAGGGGCTGGGGGCTAGGGGCTAGGGTTCGCTGCGGGAATGAAGTTGTTACAGAACAGGCTCCAGGAGCCAGACGGAAGTTATCAAGGCTAGGAGCCAGACGGAAGTTATCAAGGCTATAATGTGATCCGCTTTCCCCTAGCCCCTAGCCCCAGCCCCTAGCCCCTGATTAATCCGTTGTCGTATGTTTCGGCTGGTTGCGACCGCGCACATAGATTTCCGTCAGGTGGCGCAATCGCTTGCCGATCTTGCTGGTCAGTGCCCCCGGTTTCATGCGCCAGCGCCAGTTGCCCGAGGTGCTGGCCGGCAGATTCATGCGCGCGTCCGATCCAAGTCCCAACAAGTCCTGCGCCGGGGTGATCGCCATAACGGCCACCGACGCCTGCGCCGCGCGCACAAAATCCCAGTTGATCTCGCGCCCATCGGTGTCGAGGTATTCCATGCAGAACTTCTTTTCGCGGGCGATCTGCGCCGTCGTGCGCGTCGAGCCGCGGCCCGCCGTGCTGTTGAACCAGCCGACCGCCGTGTCGTTGTCATGCGTGCCGGTATAGACCACCGTTCTCGGCACGTAGTTATGCGGCAGGTCGGTGTTGGTGATATTGCGAAAGCCGAATTGCAGAATGCGCATCCCCGGAAAGCCGAAGTCATCGCGCAACGCTTGCACGTCGGGTGTGATGACGCCGAGGTCTTCAGCGATGATGGGCATCTCGCCGAACTCCTCGCGCAGTTGCGTGAACAGCTCGTGGCCCGGCACTTCGACCCAGTGGCCGCGCTCGGCGGTCTGATCGCCGGCGGGCACTTCCCACGCCGCCGCGAAGCCGCGAAAGTGATCGATGCGCGCGATGTCGAACGTGCCAAGAGTGGCGCGCAGGCGGTCTTTCCACCAGCGGTAGCCGGTGGCGCGGTGGCGCTCCCAGTTATAGATCGGATTGCCCCAGAGCTGGCCGGTCTTGCTGAAGTAATCCGGCGGCACGCCCGCTACGACCTGCGGCGAGCCGTCCGGGTTGAGCTTGAACAATTCACGATTCGCCCACACGTCTGCCGAATCATAAGCGACAAAGATGGGGATGTCGCCGATGATCTGAATGCCGTTTCGATTGCAGTAACCCTTGAGCGCCGACCACTGGCGGTGAAAAAGAAATTGATAAAACTTTTGCGCCTCGATCTGCTCGCCTAGCGCCTGACGCGCGGCGGCCATTGCTGTGGCGTTGCGCCGCGCCAGTTCCGACTCCCAGGTATTCCAGGCCGCGCCGCCGTGCGCGTCTTTCAGGGCGCGGAACAGCGCATAATCATCCAGCCAGTTGGCGGCTCCAGCGGCAAACGCCGCAAAGCCTGCGCGTAACGATTTGCGTTTGCTGCGGCGAAAATTTTCGAAGGCGCGCCGGAGCAGTGCCGATTTGTAATCGATCACCCGCCCGAAGTCTACGGCTTCGACAGGGAAGCGTGGGCGTCGCTTGATGTCGTCTTCGGTCAGCAAGCCGTCTTCGACCAGTTGCTCAGGGCTGATGAGCAGCGGGTTGCTGGCGAACGACGAGAAGCATTGATAAGGCGAATCGCCGAAGCCGGTCGGCCCGAGCGGCAGGACTTGCCAGAGACTCTGATCACTCGCAATCAGAAAGTCTGCGAAGCGATAGGCTTCTTTGCCCAGATCGCCGATGCCGAAACGCCCGGCGAGCGATGTCGGATGCAACAGCACGCCACTCGATCTTGAAAAGCTCACCGTAACCTCCGCTGTGATGACAGGCGCGATTATACATAGGATAGGGCCGGGTGTCAGGGCCGCTAAAGGCCAGGGTGGGAGGCAGAGAAGTAAGGAGTGATAAATAGCAAGGCCCGGCTGCGCTAACACATCCGGGCCTTGCTTGGCTCAGCAGCGGCTCATTGCATGACGCCTGCCTGCTCGATCAACGGCTCGCGCCGTGATGCCGAAGCTATTGCTTACCGCCAGCGATTTTCAGCAAGCCGCCGCCCTTGCTTGCCTGGGCATTGGTGCTGCCAATGACGTAGAGGTGGCCGTCATTTTGTGAATAGATTTTCCCGTCGGCGCCGAGCGAGGCTGGCGTGTAGGCCGCGCCAATCGCCAGTTGTTGAAAGATTTTTTTCTTCAGCGTCCCATCCGGGTTAAGGGCAAACATATTGCCGTCTTCGCTATTGGCGTAGACGACTCCGTGAGAATCAATCGCCGGGGCATTCACACACCATTCAAAGCCGCGCGGGTGATCGCTGACGCAAGTGACCGAGCCGTTCGGCTGGCGCGTGCAGCTCAGCGTGTTGGTGTTTTGGAATGCCCATTCGAGCGCCAGATTCGGGCTCAGCGACGAGACAAAATAGGCCTCGGGGTAGCCGTCGGAGTTCTGCGCGTTGCGATCTTCCGGGCAGAACTGCTCGACCCCGCAGTAGGAGCCGCCGCCATAGTGATTGTCTTTGGTAATCACCGAGTAGGTGCCATCGTGAGCGTAGATCGCCGGCGTAATGTCCCAGCCGAAACGGAAGGCATTCAGGAAATTTCCAGCGGCGTCGAAATGCATCATATGCCCCTGCGCGTAATTGTAGAGGGTGTACGCGCCATAGTAGACGCTGCCGTCAGGGGCGACGGCCGGCGAGGAAGTCGAGTCGTCAAGCACGCGGCCCGGCCCCGATTCGTTCGTTCCGGGGTCAACACCGAGGTGCGCACCGACTCGGCAACCGCCCGGCGCGCCGTTGGGCGGCAGTTGACCACCCTGTGACACCGGCACGCCGCAGCCATCATTGAGATGGTCTCGCAACGACGCGGCCCATTTCAGCGTGAGATCGGGGTTGACCGCCACCAGGAACCCATACCGCGTCGCGAAATGGGTGCGACTGACAGTGTAAATCGTGCCATCGGGAGCGACCGCCGGAGCCACGTTAATGCCGGGTCGTTGCGAGCCACAGTTGATGGATGGCGGCACCGCGTCGGGACTCGGCGGCCACGGCAGCAGGCTGCCGTCGAACTGCACTTTGCACGGGGCATTCGCGGCGGGGGCGTTGGGGACGAGGGTATTGAACGACACTTTAGAGATCGTGCCATTGGCAGCAATCTTCACCAGCCAGGCACCCACGACGTCTTTGCCCCACGGGTTGTTGCCGCTCAACTTGACGGCATTGTAGTACACATTACCGGCGGCGTCGGCGGTCAGCGGCCCGGCGACATAGGTATTCGCATCAACATTGTTGCCGAACGGATTGTAGCGGGCAACGACCGAGCCATCGGCGCGGTTCAGTTTGTAAACCGTGCCGCCAAAGCCAGGGTCATAGACGAAATTGCCGACCAGCACGCCGTGATAGACAGGCTCCCAGATCGGGCCGCCAAAAGGCACCGGCTTCCAATCGCTCTGGAAATTCCACACCTGGACGAGCTGGCTGTTCTGCCAGCTCAGCCGCCTTTGATTCCAGGTCTGCGTCTCCCAGGTGGTCAGGTCTGTGTAGGTCCCCGACTTGAATTCCATGAACACATCGTTGCCGTCAACCAGCGGCGTCTGGTAGTGAACGAAGAGGTCGGCTTCGCCGAAGACGTTCTCGCCCGACGCCTTCTCCTGTTCAACGAAGGGGTCATAAATGATGTCGGCGAGCACCTGATTCGGGCTTTGCCCAACGACGTTGATGCTGCCGCTGTGGCTGGCGTCATGACCCCACTGCGGCCAGCTCGCGCCGCTACCGGATGCATCGAGCAAGCGCACTTGTTCCGGCTCTAAGACCGTTGTCAACGTGCCGCCGACAACAACCTTCAATCTGGCTTTCGCCGACCTGCCGGGGGCCGCCGCAAAGAATAAGCGGTTTCGAGTCGGAACCGATTTTGCCGGGCGCGGCACGAATTCTCGCTCATACTGCCCGCTGACGGGTTTCGATTGACTCTGTGCCTGGACGGCAGCGCAGGCCAACGCCATCAGCAATGGGATGGCAAAAAATCTCCATGTTTTGAACACGAGTTGATCTCCTTTAGCTTTGGCGCTCTGGCGAGCGCCTGTCGAGGGTGGCTTTAATTCTGCCAGCCACTCCATTACATCCTGAGGTCAGGACAGCGAATCGAATGCAGAGGCAACCGCCTCCACCTCGCTATGAAAGGCGGATGCGCGACATAAGACTGCAACTAACCCGGGAACGTGATTAAATCGCTGTGCGCTCAGGGGAGAAGCGTAGTGAGGCACAGATCAGGCCGAATAGAAGAATCCCTTTGTATTTTTGCGAGCCTGGCGCAAGAGAGGATTGCCCGGCATAGCCCTCTTCCCGTCAATCGTCCGGTGCGGCCATGCTTGCGATGCGGCGATCAAATTCAACGCAATCGATGTGAAACGGAGCCTGCGAGAATAGCTATCACCGCGGGCCGCATCATAGCACGCAGTGATCTAGCTTGCAAATAATTTGTAATTTCAAATCAATTCAAAGCGCAATTACCTACAAGACGTATTCATCTGCCGCAACCCTTTTGCGCCGCGTCGTCGCCTATCCCCTTCGCCGCGTCTTCTTTCTCCCTCGCCGCGGCGGCGCGTCGCCGTGTCGCCGCGGCGCTTCTGTGTTATCTTCATCACCCGATGGTTGCGATGGACTGGTTTCCGCTGACCCTTTCGCTGCGCGTCGCGCTGCTGGCGACGGCGATGGTCATTGTCGTCGGTGTGGCGCTCGGCTGGCTGCTGGCGCGGCGGCGATTCTTTGGGCGCGAGTTGCTCGACGCCGTGGTGACGCTGCCGCTGGTGTTGCCGCCGACCGTGCTTGGCTACTACCTGCTGGTGTTGCTTGGGCGCGCCAGTTTCATAGGCCGGACGATTGAATCATTAACCGGCGCGCCGCTGGTCTTCACCTGGCGCGGCGCGGTCGTCGCCGCCGCTGTCGGCGCATTGCCGCTCGTCGTCAAGACTACACGCGCCGCAATCGCCGCGGTGGATCGCGAGCTCGAAGACGCCGCCCGCACGCTTGGGCAATCCGAGTGGCGCGTCTTCTGGCGCGTCACTTTGCCGCTGGCCTCGCGCGGTGTGTTGGCAGCGGCGATGCTGGCGTTTGCGCGCTCGCTCGGCGATTTCGGCGCGACGCTGATGGTTGCCGGCAACATTCCGGGCCGCACGCAGACCGCCGCGATTGCTATCTACGATGCCACACAGGCGGGCCGCGACGATTACGCGCTGATGCTCGTGCTGATTCTTTCAGCCACCGCCCTGGCGATTGTTTACGCCACCAACAAGCTGGCGACCAGCGATAAATGATGCTGTTGGTCAACATCAAAAAAAGACTGAGTCACGGCGGCAAGTCGAAGCCATTTGGGCGCGCGCATTCGTCTGAGCCGGATGCCGGCGCGGCGGGCGAGTTTTTGCTCGACGTCGCATTCACGGCCCATCCCGGCGTGACGATTCTGTTTGGCGCGTCGGGTTCGGGCAAGACGACGACGCTGAAATCAATCGCCGGCATCCTGCGCCCCGACGCCGGGCGCATACGGATTGGCGAGCAGGTGCTCTTTGATTCCGAGCGCGCCATTGATCTGCCGATCCGCCGCCGCGGCGTCGGCTATGTCTTCCAGAATCTGGCGCTCTTTCCGCACCTGTCGGCGCGCGCGAATGTCGAATTTGGCATGACCCAACACGCCAAGGGCGAGCGGCGCGAGCGGGCGATGGCCCTGCTCCGCGCTTTTCATATCGCGCATACGTCCGAGCGCCAGCCGCGCCAGATTTCCGGTGGCGAAGCGCAGCGCATTGCCTTTGCCCGAGCGCTGGCCTCCGGCCCGCGCCTGCTTCTGCTCGACGAGCCGCTGTCAGCCATTGATGAAGCGACCAAGCTTGCCATCATCAGCGACCTGAAGGCGCTCAACCGCGAGCTGCGCTTGCCGGTAATTTATGTCACACACAGTCGCGAAGAGGCGATGACGCTTGGCGAACGGGTACTGGTCTTCGAGCGCGGGCGCATTGTCGCCGAAGGCGAGCCGCTCGAAGTTTTCAACGCGCCGGTCAAGGCGAGCGTCGCGCGGCTGACCGGCGTGGAGAATATCTTTCCGGGCCGCATCGTTGCTCACGACAAAGGCGGCGGCACTATGACCGTTGAGATTAGCGATGCCGCCGGCGCGTGCCAGGTCGAGGTGCCGTTCGGGCGCGAAGCGGTCGGGGATGAAGTGAAGGTCGCTGTACCCTCAGGCGATATCCTGCTGGCGCTCGACGAGCCGCAGGGCACATCGGCGCGCAACCGCTTGCGCGGGCACATCACGACGATTGAAGACAAAGGCGCGCGCACCGTCGCCGGCATTGCCAGCGGCGTCCTGTGGCGTGCCAGCCTGACGCGCCAGGCGGTCAACGAACTCGACCTCCGCCCCGGCAAAGAAGTCTGGCTCGCCTTCAAGACGCATTCTTGTTATCTGTTGGATTAATCATCAAAGCGCAGCGTCGCGATGTAGGGCAGGTTGCGGTAGCGCTGCTGATAATCTAGGCCGTACCCGACAACAAACAAGTCGGGTATCTCAAAGCCACGGTGGGCAATCGGCAGGTCAATGATGCGGCGCGCCGAGCGATTCAGCAGGGCGCAGAGCGCCAGGCTTGCCGGGTTACGGCGCTTGAGGTTTTCGAGCAGGTAATTGGCTGTCAGCCCCGTATCAATGATGTCTTCGACCATCAGGACATGGCGACCGGCGATGCTCTCCTCAAGGTCTTTGGTGATGCGCACGACGCCGGACTGGCCGGCGTAAGACGAGATCGCCATGAAGTCAATCGTCGCCGGAATCGTGATGGCGCGCAGCAAATCGGCGGCAAAGACGAAAGCGCCTCTGAGAATCGCCACCAGCATCAGCCCGCCATCGGCATAAGCGAGGGAGATTTCCTGGCCAAGCTCTGAAACCCGCTCCTGGAGCCGATTCTGAGGGATCAGCGGTTTTTCCGAGAGAGTTTCACTGGTGGGAAAATTTCTCATAAAAATTTCTTTCATGAACGCATTTTTTAGTTGACACGAAAAATATCTGTGCTACTATGAGCGAGCTTGGTTGGCAACAGCCAGGTCCGATCCCGAGAGGTTTTGATTGAAGTCTTCAGGTTCACTGGATCGTTGCAGTCCCGCAAGGGGCGGCGGCGTGAAAGCGAAACTTCGGTGTGATGGCTGAGACTCGCAAGAGTCTCGCTCGCCAAGAGTCTTCGGACTTTTGGCATTGGGATTCCGCAAGGACATCCCGCATAACGCTGAGGGCTTGAAGACGGATTTCAGGATCACTCGGGATCGCTATTTTTTTGCCTGAAACCCGGCTCACCTGCACGTCCGTTCCTCCTTCATCATCCGTTGCGTTTTCGGCGGCGATACTGTCTGGGCACCGCTGCGCGGTCGCTACTTATGTCCGCCGCTCTCCTGCCACGCGCTGCTGCCGGCGAATTTCTCGATCAGCTTGCGATAGTCCGCCGCATAAAGCACCTTAAGGTTGACCTCCGGGTAGAGCTCGCGCAGGCGGCGGATTTTGCGATTCTTGCGGGTGACGAGCGGCTGGCGCAGTGTCGTTAATTCAATATAGAGGTTGTGCTGCGGCAGGTAAAAATCGGGCGTGAAAAAGCTCGTCGCTTCGCCCGCCGCGCCCCACTCGATGGCAAAGCTGCGCGGCTCGTACTGCCATTCGATGTGATAAAAACTCAGGATGCGCGCGAACTCGGCTTCCGATTCATTGGCGAAGCGCGCCGGCTTTGGTGGCTGGGTGTCGACACTGGCCTGACCACTGGTCGTCGCGAGCGACCAGTCGTCGCTCAGCGCGCCGGTTAGCGCAACCACCTGCTGCGCCATCTCTTGATCAACGGATGAGGTTTCTTTAACGACGAGGACGTGCTGACCGTCACGCTCGGCGATTTGGATGGTGACTTCAGGGCTCGCCGTCTCGCTTTGGCGAGGCGTGCGCGAGCGCCGCTTCGAGAAGTTGGCCGTCATAAACTACCTATCAGGCTCAAACCGATTCCCGATCCTGCTCGTCGAAAGCGCAACCACTGGAGGGGACAGCCACGCTTCGTTTTGCGAGACCCGGTTGTGCTGCCGGGAGGAGAATGATTCGCGAAGCCGCTGCCCGTTCGACCGGCTGCCGCCGGGCCGCGCTCCTCGCCTTACCGCTACTTCAAACACAAGACCCCTGCTTTGCGCGTCCATTGACTTCGCAAAAACAGGGGTTAACACGCCACAGTGTAACCTATCGAACGTCAGATGACAACAATGAGCCACGCCTTCGCCGCGGCTCTATCGGTATGCTATTGTAAAATCGCATGAAGGTAATCCCGCTGGGAACCAGTTCAGGTAAACCGACTTTGCGGCGCAACGTCAGCGCTACCGCCGTCGTGCGCGACGGCGAATGGCTGCTCTTTGATTGCGGCGAGGGAACGCAAACGCAGATCAGTCGCGCCAAGCTCAATCCGAGCAAGCTCACCGCCATCTTTATCACGCACCTGCATGGCGACCACTTCAACGGGCTGTCGGGTCTGCTTTCGACGATGGGCCTTGACCGTCGCGTGCGCGAGCTGACGCTCGTAGGACCGCCAGGCATTCGCGAATACCTGGAGACGCTGGCGCGCTTGAAGATTCTTTACGTTAATTACCCGCTCGACGTGCGCGAGTTTGCGGCGCTCAAGACGGTCACTACAGTCTATGAAAGGGACGATTATTTTGTCGCCGCCCGCCCGCTCGATCACCGCATCTTCACGCTCGGCTATCGTCTCGAAGAGCGTCCGCGGCCCGGACGCTTCGACCTGGAGCGGGCGCGCGCCCTCGGCATCCCCGAAGGGCCAATGTATCGGCGATTACAATTGGGCGAAGATGTGCAGCTCGATGACGGACGGCTGATCCGCTCGCACGAGGTGGTCGGCCCGCCGCGACCGGGCAAGGCCGTGGCTTACTGCACCGACACGCGCCCGTTCGCCGGCACGGTAGAGCTGGCGCGCGGCGTTGACCTGATTATTCACGAAGCCACCTACACCGACGACATGGCTTATGAAGCGCGTGATTATGGCCACTCGACCGCCGCGCAGGCGGCGCAGATTGCCGGCGAAGCCAACGCCCAACGTCTGTTGATCACCCACTTCAGTACGCGCTACGCCGATGTCGGGCCATTGTACGACGAAGCCCGCGCCGCGTTTCCCGAAACGCTGCTGGCACAAGACCTGATGGAAATCGAAGTGTAGTCTATGCCACAAGCGGCTTTGTAGGCTTGATTGTCAAACGTCGCGCCGACCCGCTCAAGATGATCATCGCCATCGGCATTGATATGATAGAGATTGCGCGGCTCGCGGAAGTCTTCGCGCGACGCGGCGAGCGTTTCCGCGACCGCGTCTTTACGGCGTCCGAGATCGCTTACTGCGAGAGCCGCGCCGGTCGGATGGAGAGTTATGCGGCGCGCTTTGCCGCCAAGGAAGCGGCGATGAAGGCGCTCGGCACTGGCTGGGGCGAGGGAGTCGGCTGGCGCGACATTGAAGTGCTGCGCTCGCCGGCGGGCCTCCCCTCGCTACAGTTTCATGGCCGCGCGCTCGAACGCCTGACCGCACTCGGCGCCCACCGCGCCCACCTCTCGCTCACCCATTCGCGCGACCTCGCGCTGGCGCACGTCGTCTTAGAAGGCAAATAGAAAAAGCGCCGCGTCGGCTTTTGCCTTTCCAGGCTCATCTCGTTATTCTTAAATTCTGCCAGAAGAAGACATGAAGCAGTCGTATTCAACCAAAGAATTAGCCGAGATGTGGGATGTCAGCGAGTCAACCGTCAAGCGGTGGGCGGACGCCGGTGCGTTGCCGTGTCGCAAAACAGTCGGCGGTCACCGCAAATTCGAGCTGGACGACATCGTCGAATTTCAAAGCCGCTGTGGGCTGGCAAAGCTGCCGGCGCATCTTGCTAATGGTCGCAGCGAATCGCCATGCGAGTTCAAGCACCTGCTCGAAACCGCAGACTACGGGGCGCTCGCCGAGCGCTTTCGGCAGGCGGCGCTGGCCGGACAATTCGATTTCGTCACCCATCTCTTTAATAAGTCGCAAGAGTATGGCATGTCGCTGGCAACCATCGGCGAGAAGCTGATTCGCCCGGCCATGCGCGAAGTCGGCGAGCTGTGGCGCACCGGCAAGATCGGCGTGCTTGATGAGCATCTCGCCATGGTGGCGACGGTCGAGGCGCTGGCCGCGCTACGCACCAACGTTGAACGGAAATCCGAAGTGGGACAGTTAGCCATCGTCGGCTGCGCCGAGGGCGAGCTTCATCAATTGGCGGCGATGATCGTGCGTGACCTGTTAGAAAGCCAGGACTGGCAAGTCATCTATTTCGGCTCGCCAACGCCGCTCTTTTCGTTTGCCGAAGCGGTTGATCGCTTCCAGCCACAACTGGTCTGCATATCGATCACCATGGCCGACCATATCGAACGCGCGCGGCGCGATTACGAAGACCTGCGGCGGGCCGCCGAGCGCCAGCAGACGAAAATAGTTCTCGGCGGCACGGCGCTCACTGACACGGCAGTGCGGGCGCGCTTCCCCGAATCGCACTACGCCGACTCCCTCCACGACCTGCTCAATCTCGTCAAAAAAGAAAGCGAGTGACTCAAGATGGCCGGCGTTCAATTGCTCGGCATCTCTCGTCACTCGCGATCATCGTTTATATTGCCCGGCCCGCGCCGCAACTCGGTTTTATGCAATGGCCAGGAATTCGCGCAGCATATCGCCGGCTTCCATCTCACGGAGCTTGGCGAACGCCCCGGCTTCGATCTGGCGGACGCGCTCGCGGGTGACCGCCAGGTCGTTGCCGATCTCTTCCAGGGTGCGCGGCTCGCTATCAGAGTCCAGCCCATAATGCATGCGCAGTATCTTCGCCTCGCGCGGCGTCAGTTGCGCCAGGGCGCGCTGAATCGCCGTGCGCCGCGACCAGCTCAGCGCTGCCGTGAACGGATTGCCGGCGTCGCCGGTGTCAATAAAATTGACCGCCGTTTCACCGTTATCGTTTGCCGGCGCGTCGAGCGTTACAGTCTGCTGCGCAAATCCCATCGCCTCGCTGATGCGCTCGGCGTCCACGTCCAAGCGCTCGGCAATCAATTCGCTGGTCGCCGCGCCGGCAATCTCGCCGCTGATCGAGCGCGACGCCCGCGCCACTTTGTTGATCAAGGTCAGCTCTGACGCCGGCAGCCGCACCACCCGACTCTGTGTGTCGAGCGCCCGCGCCATAGACTGGCGAATCCACCACATTGCGTAGGTCGAGAAGCGGAAGCCGCGCCGCCAATCGAACTTCTCGACGGCGCGCATCAAGCCAACATTGCCTTCCTGAATCAGATCGAGGAAGGGCAGGCCGCGCCGCGTGAACTGCCGCGCCACTGAAATCACCAGCCGCAGGTTGGCCTCCGTCATGCTCTGCTTGGCATAGCTCATGGCGTCGTACGCGGAGTTGACCTGGCGCGACTGTTGCCACATCTCTGTCGCCGTAACCGCGCCGCTGCCGATGAGCTTCGCAGTCAGCGCAACGACATCAAAGTCAGCCGGCGCGGCCTCTACGGCAACCGGCACTCGTCTGGTGTTTGTGTGTTTGGCTGTGAGCGCGCGCGCTGCCTCTGCACCTTCTTGAAGGATGGTGATCATGCGGCGCTCTGTGGCCGGCGTAAAGACAAAAGCCCGCACCGCCCGCGACAACTGAATACGCTGGCGGGCCGCCGCGCTGCGCGCAAATTTCTTGGCGACGCGCGCGGGTTTCTTTGCGCCGCGTTTCTTCGACGGCTGCGGCTTTGCTCCCGTCAG
>JBJMGU010000278.1:0-24446 GCA_045807765.1 Blastocatellia bacterium | reverse complement strand
GCTCGTACTGCGGGAAGTAGTAATCGCTGCACTTATAAAGAAACTCGGCGGTTTCGGTCAGCACCGCGTAGCCGTGCGCAAAGCCCGGCGGCACATAGACCATGCGCTGATTCTCGGCGGACAGCTCCTCGGCAACGTGCCAGCCAAATGTCGGCGAGCCACGACGCACGTCGACGACGACGTCTAGCACCGCGCCTTGAATAACGCGGCAGAGCTTTGCCTGCGGGCGGTGGACCTGGTAATGCAGGCCGCGCAGTGTGTCGCGCACAGAGCGGGCATGGTTGTCCTGCACAAAATGGTCACGGATGCCAAGCTCGGCAAATTTCATCTCTTGATAGCTCTCGAAGAAAAAGCCGCGCGCATCGCGCCAGACCGTCGGCTCAATCAAACAGACTTCCGGCAATGGCGTATCGATTCGTTTCATCGCTTATAACTCATAGCTGATTCAGAACTGCGCCGCCAGCTTTTCGATGATCAGATGGCCGATGGCCAGGGCCGCAGTGGCCGCCGGCGACGGCGCGTTCAGGACATTGATCAGACGCGGCTGCTCGGCGACAGCGAAATCATCCACAATCGCTCCCGCCGCGTCAACGGCCTGAGCGCGGACGCCTGCGGGCGCCGGCAGCAGATGACGGGCGCGAATCTCCGGCACCAGCCGCCTGAGCGCTCGCACAAATGCCGGCTTGCTCAGCGAGCGCCACATTTCGTGCGCCCCCATGCGCCAGTGCTGCCGCGCCAGTTTCAAAAAGCCTGTGTAGGTGACGGCTTCAAACAGGTCGCTCGCCCGCACGTCTCGCTTGCGGTAGCCTTCGCGCGCGAAAGCCAGGACGGCATTCGGGCCGCATTCGACGCCGCCGCCGATCATGCGCGTGAAATGGACTCCGAGAAATGGGAAGCGCGGATCGGCCAGCGGGTAGATCAATGTCCGGCAGAGCGGCTCGGCCTCGCGAGTCAATTCGTAGTATTCGCCACGAAACGGCACAATCATGAGTGGCGGATGGGCGCCCGCCAGCCGCGCCACGCGATCTGCGTGCAGGCCGCCGCAGTTGACGGCGTAGCGCGCCGTCAAAGCGCCCAATGTGGTTTCGGCGACAATTTCTGTCGCCGTCGTTTTCAAGCCGATGACCTGGGCTCCGCAGCGGACTTCGCCGCCACGTTCACGGATGCGCTCGGCCAGGCGCTCGCAAACCGCCCGATAATCGGTGATGCCGGCTTCAGGAACATGGATGGCCCGCAACCCTTCGGCGTGCGGCTCAAGCTCGCGTAACCGCTCGCGCCCGATGATCTCGCAACGCACCTGATTGGCCTGCCCGCGCTCGTAAAGCGACTGCAAAAGGGCAAGCTCAGATTCATCAACGGCGACGATGACCTTGCCGCAGAGGTTGTACGGGATGCCTTCGCGCTCGCAGAAGTCTTGCATCGCCTGCTTGCCGGCGCGGCAGGTCGCCGCCTTGAGCGAGCCGGGTTTGTAATAGAGGCCTGAGTGCAGAACGCCGGAGTTGTGGCCCGACTGATGCGCCGCGAGCCGCGATTCTTTTTCGAGGACGATGACCGACAGGCGCGGGTACTGTTCGGTCAAGCGGTAAGCCGTCGCCAGCCCGACGATGCCGCCGCCGATCACCATCACGTCATGCATGGCCGATTCGTTGGTGTAGCGCAATTGCAAACGGGTCCAGGCTCACAGGCAAAGCGATTTAATCCGCCGCGCCAGTGGCGCGCTCAACCTCTACGAGCTGCGCCTCGGGCAGAAACTCGCTCAACGAGCGCCGCAGTTCCGCGTCCTGTCCGTTCTCGCTTAAAGCAGCGAGGCGCGCAAGCAGCTCGCGCACCTGTCCGGGCGGATGAACGGCGAGATGGCCGACAAAGATTTTCGGGTGGCGGGTTGTCGCCAGGCCCTCATCATCAATTTCAAGCTCTTCAAAGAGTTTTTCGCCGGGCCGTATGCCGCTGAAGACGATCTCAACATCTTCGCCGGGTCGCAGGCCCGAAAGCGCGATCAGGTCTTTCGCCAGATCGAAAATGCGCACCGGCTGTCCCATGTCGAGGACGAAGATTTCGCCGCCCTCGCCCATCGCCCCGGCCTGCAAGACCAGTTGACTGGCTTCAGGGATCGTCATGAAGTAGCGCACCATCTCCGGGTGCGTCACAGTCACCGGCCCGCCTTTGCGAATCTGCTCGCGAAAGATGGGAATCACTGATCCTGCCGAGCCGATGACGTTGCCAAAACGCACCGCCACGAAGCGCGTTCGGTAGCGTTGATTCAAGTCCTGCACGACCAGCTCAGCGACGCGCTTGGTCGCGCCCATAATCGAAGTCGGGCGCACCGCTTTGTCGGTCGAAATCAACACGAAAGCTTCCGCCTGCTGCTCGCCGGCTAGCTGTGCGACCAGGCGCGTCGCCAGCACATTATTTTTCACCGCCTCGGTGACGTTGCCTTCCATCATCGGCACATGCTTGTGAGCCGCGGCGTGCAACACGACCTGCGGGCGATAGGTTTGAAAGATGGCGCGCATACGCACCACGTCGCCGATGTCTGCAACCAGCGCGACGATGCGCCGCGCCGGCCAGTTCTCGCGCAGCTCGCGATCAATGTTGAAGAGGGCGAACTCGGCGCGCTCGACCAGCACCAGGGTGGCGGGCGCAAAGGCGGCGATCTGCCGCGCCAGTTCCGCGCCAATCGAGCCACCCGCGCCGGTCACCAGCACCACCTTACCGGCGAGAAATTGGCGCGTTTCCGCTTCGTCCAGGTGAACGGGATCGCGCCCCAGCAGGTCTTCGATTTGCACGTCGCGGATACGGCTCACCTCGACACGCCCCTGTAGAATTTCATGCAGCGCCGGGATGATGCGGACGCGCACAGGAATGCGCTCGCAGAGCTCGACGATGCGGCGAATCTCCTGGCCCGAGGCGCTGGCCAGCGTGATGACGACGTGATCGATCTTGAGCTTCTCAACCAGCTCGCGCAGATCGTTGGTGGTGCCGAGAACCCGCACCCCATAAATCACCGACCCTTGTTTATTGGGGTCCTTATCGATGAAGCCTTTGACTTCGATGTCGAGGTTGCCGCGGCTGCGAATCTCACGCGCCGCCAATGCCCCGGCGCGGCCCGCGCCGATCAGCAAGACAGGCTTCTTCGGCAGACTGCGCGCCGTGCCGATCTGCAACTGTTTCTCGTAACGCTCGTAGAGGGCGCGGCGCAGGACGCGCACGCCGAGCGCCCCGCCAAAGGCCAGCAGCGTGTCAACTAGCATGACCGACAGCGGCACGCGCCATTGATGATACTCACCGGGCAGGGCGACGCGGATGAAGAGGACCGGCAGCAGCGCCCAGTACGCCGCGTTGACGAAGGCGCGCACTTCGGCCATGCCGATGTAGCGCCAGATGAAGGCATAGACGCCGGCCAGTGCCAGCGCGCCGAATTGCAGCAGCACCACATAAGGCAACTGGCGCAGCGCCGCCAGCCAGTTGTCTCGCGGCACGTCGAAATCGAAGCGCAGCAGATAAGCCAGCGCAAAGGCGGCAACCAGCGTGACCAGATCGATGGCGAACTGAACACGGCGGTTGAGCAGCCGCGCCCACCAGACGCGCGACCGATTTCGGATGGCGTTTGCTTCGATCATAAACGCTTATTCTTGCGCGGCCTCGGCGAGCGCGGTGACTACTTCTTCAATCTGCGCGTCGCTGAGATTGTTGTGAAACGGCAGAGCGATGGTGCGGCGCGCCACCGATTCGGTGATAGGTAGTTCGCCCTCCGCGTACCCGAAGCGCTCGCGAATGTAAGGTTGCAAATGCATCGGCGAAAAATAGCCGCGCACAGGGATGTCGCGCGCTTCCATTCGCCGCATCACGCTGTCGCGGTCTAAGCCTTCAGCAAGCGTCACCACATAAACGAACCAGCTCATGCGCACGTCGGGTTTGACCGCTGGCGTTCGCAGCCAATCGAAGCGCGCCAGCCGTTCGCTGTAGCGCTGCGCGACTTGCGCGCGCTTCGTCAGGAAGGTCTCGATACGGCGAAGCTGGCTGGCGCCGAGCGCCGCCGACATCTCGTCCAGGCGGTAGTTATAACCCAACCGGTCATGCTCAAGCCAGGCGCCCATCTCGCCGCGCCCCTGGTTGCGCAGGCTGCGGCAGAGCCGCGCAATGTCGTCCGAGTCGGTGACGATGACGCCGCCTTCGCCGGTCGTGATCTGTTTGTTGGGGTAGAAGGCGAAGGCTGCCGCGTCGCCAAAGCGACCGAGCTTCGTTCCCCTGAAAGCAGCTCCCAGAGCCTCGCACGAGTCGTCAATGATTTTCAGGCTGTGTCGGTCGGCGATGTGCCGAATGGCGTCCCAGTCCGCCGGGTGGCCGAAGACGTCAACCGCCATGATCGCTTTAGTGCGCACGGTGATCTTACGTTCAAGGTCTGCCGGGTCGAGGTTGTAAGTGTCGCGCTCGATCTCGACGAAGACCGGTATCGCGCCTTCATAAAGCAAGGCGTTGACGCTCGCCGCAAACGTGAACGACGGCACCAGCACATCGTCGCCCGCGCCGATGCCAAGCGCTTTAACGATCAGGTGGAGCGCCGCCGTGCCCGAGCTGACCGCGACCGCATAGCGTGTGCCGACATAATCACAGATGGCCTGCTCGAAACAGATCGTCTGCGGGCCAAGCGCCAGCCGCCCTGTGCGCAGTACCCCCAGCACCGCTTCAACGTCCGAGTCGTCAAGGTCGGCAGAGGCCATCGGAATTCGCTCGTTCATCGCCCCTCTTTGTCTAAGACCTTTGCCGGGACGCCGACCGCCGTAGCGCCTGCCGGAATGTCGTCCGTGACTACTGCGCCGGCGCCAATGGTCGCCCACTCGCCAATCATTCGACCGGGAATTACCGACGCGCCGATGCCGAGAAAAGCGCCGCGCGCGACCTGCACCTCGCCTGCGAGATGGCAGCCCGGCGCAATGTGAGCGAAATCACCAATGCGGCAGTCATGGTCAACCGTCGCGCCGGTGTTGATGATGGCGTGCGCGCCGATGACCGTGTCGGGCTGAATGACCGCGCCGGCAAAAACAACAGCGCCGGCTCCGAGCCTCACCGAAAGGTGCAAGCCGGTCTGCGGGTGAACGACGATGACCCACTCGACGGTCGGCAACTGTTCCTGAAAGCGAGCGGCTAATCGCATTCGCGTCGCGTTATCACCGATAGCAAGAACCGCGCGGCGATAGCCTGAGCCGGCGAAGTCGGCGAGCGGGCCGCGGACTTCGACGCCGAGCAGACGACTGCCTTGCTTGCTCCGGTCATCATCAAAGATGGCGGCGACCGTAAAGCCCGCGGCTTGCAATGTGGCGATGACGACTTTCGCATGACCGCCAGCCCCGAGCACGGCAACGGCGTCGGGCCGTGCGGCGCTCATTGATCTTTTCCTTCCGAGCCGATAAAGAATGGCATGGTGGCGTGGCCTTCGGCGCTGATGCCTTCGCGCTTGCAGAGTTGCACGAATGTACGCACGAGGATTTTCAGGTCAAGCCAGAGACTCACACGGTCAACGTACCACACGTCGAGCTTAAATTTGTCTTCCCATGCCAGCGCGTTGCGCCCGTTGATCTGCGCCCAGCCCGTCAGTCCCGGCTTCACCTCGTGCCGCCGCGCCTGCTCGATGGTGTAGCGGTCGAGGTATTCCATCAACAGCGGGCGCGGGCCGACGAGACTCATCTCGCCGCGGAGGACGTTGAATAGTTCAGGCAATTCATCAAGGCTGGTGGCGCGCAGGAATTTGCCGAAGCCAGTCAGCCGCTTGCTATCCGGCAGCAAGTGACCCGCATCGTCACGCGCCTCGGTCATCGTGCGAAACTTCATCAGGGTGAAGGCGGAACCATTCAGACCGGGCCGCCGTTGACGAAACAGAACCGGCGAGCCGAGCTTGACGCGCACCAGTACGGCAAGCAGCAACAACAATGGCGCGAGCAGGATGAGCGAGGGGATGGTGAGCGACAGGTCGAGCAAGCGCTTGCCGGCTCGCCGATAAGGTAGCAGACGAAACCGCTGCCCCTGGCTTGCGGCCAATCGCCGGAGCAGCGCCGCGAAATCATCAGCCTGCCCGCGGCGGTCGAAATGCTCGGTGACATAAGCGCGCGCCCGGCGGCCCATCTCGGCGGCCTGCTCAGGGTCGGCACTCAAGGCCCGCACCGCTTCGGCCAGCGCCGCGTCATCGCCCGGCGGCACGAAGACGCCGCCCGCCGCCGCTTCAATCACCTGGCGAATGACGCCGTCAATGGCCAGCAGCGTCGGGCGACCGGCGGCCATGTAATCAAAGACCTTGTTGGGATAGGTGGTGCGAAACATCGCGATGTCTTTGAGCGTCGCCACACAGGCATCGCTTGCGGCCAGCAGATCGGGGATGGCCGATTTCGGGCGCGCGCCGGCAAATGTGACATTCGCCACATTCAAGTGGCGGGCGAGAGATTCGAGCTTCGGGCGCTGTTTGCCATCACCGACAAGCAGGAAATGAATCTGCGAATCTTCATCGAGTCGCGCAGCGGCGCGCAGGATCACTTCGATATCATTAGCCAGCCCCAGCGCGCCGGCGTAGGTGACGACGAACTTGTTTTGCAGGCCGAGCGCTTCACGAACGCTCGCGCCCCTGGCCTCCGGGTCAAACATCGTCGTGTCCGCGCCGTTGGCAATCAGGGTGATCTTGTCGGGCGGCACGCCTTTGTCAATGAGATAGTCGCGATAGGCCGGTGAATTGACCAGCAGGTGCGCGGCGCGGCGATAAAGAAATCGCTCTAGCCGGCGCGACAAAACGATGAGCGCACGATTGCGCAGCACGCCCATGTCTATGGCAAACTCCGGCCACAGGTCACGGATTTCCAATAGCAGCGGGCGGCGACGCGCGAAGGCAATGAGCCACGCCGACAGCCCTTGAAAGATCGGCGGTGATGTCCCCATCACTAGGTCAACCCGACCGGCCCGCCAGGCGGTGCGAATCGAGTCCAGCATGAAACTCAAAAACGACACGACGCGCCAGACGAAGCTGCGGTGCAGCGCCGGATAAGCATAAGCGCGCAGGACACGCACGCCGTCCAGGTTTTGTTCTGTAACTTTCGCCTTATCATCAACCGTGCGTTGGCCGGTCAGGTAACTGAGGCGGCTCGCCACGACAGTGAAATCGATGCCGTGCTCGACCGCACTTTTCGCCAGCTCGTAATGGCGCGTGCCGCCCGGCTCATCCGGGCCGACGAATGCCTGATGGATCAACAGCACGCGCATTACGCCAGCTCCAATCGGTCGGTCAGCGCGCCGTCAATAGCGGCTGAAGTAATCAACCGCTCGTTGCCGCTCGCGTCCAGATTGATAATCGCTCGCCAGCCGGTTGATTGAATAACCAGCGAGCCGGGCGCTGCGGTAACGGAATAATCGTCGGGCGCAAAGATAGTGATGAACGCGGCGTGCGCGGCGCGACATCGCAAGTCCAACGAGAGCGCCGGCTCGCGGTCGTAATAATAAGCTGAACGCCAGCCGCGCGCGCTGCGCGGGTCGGCCCGCATAATTGAGCAGCGCCCCGCGCCCGATAGATCAAGCAAGCGCGCCGCATACGCGCCCGCCGCCGTGTGCAGCGTCAGCCGGTGCTGCGCTTCATCCCATGCAAACGGCAGGTCGGCAAAGAGCCAGTGCAAACGGTAATCGTGATCCGCTTCGCCGGCCAATTGATCGGCGACCATCCAGCACTCATCGCCGACGCGCATGACCGCGCGCCGGTGCGTGACCGGCGACGGCAAACGCCGGTAGCCATCGTGTTCGCCCTGCCAGTAAACCAGATGGCCGCCCGCCGAGCGCCGATAATCGGTCATAACACCGCGCAGCCACGGCAGCCAGAGAAAGCGGCCAGCGCCCTCCATCTGATCACAGCCGTCCACCGTGACCGTGTTGTGGTACGCCGTGCGCGCTAGCTCGTTATCCCAGGGCGCAGGCGCGTGGTAGCTGAAGGTGCCGGCGTCCGTGGCAATGTTTTCGCCGCGCCACCACAGGTCTACGTGCAACATATCGGCTTGCGCCGGGCGATCTTTAAACGCCGCGGCGCGCACGAAAGCGAAACCGGCGGGCGAGCGCAATGTGTAATAACCGCCACATTCGGCTCGCAGGTCGGCGCGCGGCGGTGGCGCGACCGGCGCGGCGAGCGCCTGCGGGCCAAACAGCCAGAGCAGGTCTTCATCCCACAGCCCCGCCGCGTAACAGCGTCTTTGATAAGCCAAGTAATGGGTCGCCTGCACGACCGGCCGATAATCTTGATAGTCGCTGTTGTTGAGCGGTAGCACCAGCGCGCCATCGTTGTGGCCATAATTCGGAACACGCCCGCTCGCTCTGTCCTGCAATTGATAAAGGAAATCGCCGGCACGGGCGACGCGGCGCTTCAGCTCGTCGCTGAACGGCTCTCCTAACAACTCGCCGAGCCGCAGCGACCACAGATAATCGTGCAGCATCAAGCGATGATAATTCGTCGAGTGCTGCGCGAACGCGCCGTCGTCATAGATGAGCTTGCGCGCTTCGGATTCGAGCGCGGCGCGGCCTCGCTGCTTCCATGCCTCAGCCGCCTTGAATTCGGGAAAGAGTAGACCTGCGGTGAAGAGACCAGCGGCTTCACTGATGCCGTGATTGTTGCCCTGGCTGAGCGCGTGATCGAAATTGGCGGCGATGCGTTCAGCCGTTATAGCAATCATCTGCGCCAGGCCGGCGACACGCGCCGCCGTAGTTTGTGGCGCGTCGAGAAAGGCGTAAAGCGCAAAGCACCAGGCCATCACGCGAAACGCCGCCTCCTGACCACACTTCCAGTTCGGCCCCTGCTGCGGCGGATTGTTGACGCGCCAGTCTTCCGTCGCGCGCCAGAACTGCTCAACGTAATCTGCATCACCCGTGCGCCAGTAGGCGCGAGCGAGCGCGTAGGCGAAGGCGAAGCGCGACGGCTCCCAGATGATTTTGATGTCGCCCGAATCGAAATCGCCGATGCGGCTCCAATGCAGGTCAGCCGCCGCGCGCTCGCCGGTGAAGGGGTTGACGTGCCAGTCGGGCGGAAAGCCGGTTTGTGCCGTTCGCCGCTCAAAGTAACGCAGCCGGCCCTGCTTGAGCAGCGCGGCGATCATCAGAGGCGTGGTCGCAGCAGCGGCGTCCCAGGCAGCGAGGAGAGGTTGATAACGCTCGCGGTCGGCGCTTGCAAAGAAGAATGGCGGCGCATGGCGCTTTCGGTAATCAAGATAACACTGTGGGTCGGCGAGCGCCGCGTCTTTCAAAAACTGTTCGAGTGGCTGTGACTGCCAGGGGCGCGCTGGCAAACGCCATTGCATGGCGCCGCTGCGCAGCCGCGCCGCGTATCCGACACGATGAGCCAGCCATCGCGGCCCGAAGTGCTGCCAGAGCTGATGGAGTCGTTGGACCTTTTGAATCATGTCTCGCAACCGGCCTTCAATCGATGAAGGCGCGCATCCACAGTTCGAGGGTCAGCAACTGCCAGACTTGCAGCGACCAATCATTCTTGCCGCGCCGCTGTTCATCGATCAGCCGGCGCACGGCTTGCGTATTGAATATCTCGCGCCGACGCAGATTGGTTTCGCTCAACAGGTCATCAACCATCTCACGCAGATCGCGGGCGAGCCACATATCGGCAGGCGCGCCGAAGCCGGCTTTCTTTTGCGTCAGCACTTCAGCGGGCAGCAGCGGGCGCATCGCTTCTCGGAGGATGTGTTTCGTCGTGCCGTTGCGCAGCTTCGATTCGGGCGGCACATTCCAGGCGACCCATTCGGCCAACTGCCAATCCAGAAACGGCACGCGCACCTCGACCGACGACGCCATGCTCATCTTGTCGTTATAGGTCAGATTCAAGCTGACCATGAACGCCTTCGTATCAACGTAGAGCATCTGATTCAAAAAGTCTGCATCGCCGACTCTCGCGAAATATTTACGGTGCGCAGACCATGCATGGCTGCCGTCGAGGCGCGCGCGCCAGGCCGGATTGTAGAGCGTCGCCTTCTGCGCTTCGGTCAGGTAGGTGCTGTTCATCAGATAGTAATCCTGCGGCGCAAGCCCGGCGCTGCGCGCCATCTTTTTGGCGAGGCGGACATAGCCTTTGGCCGGCGTGCCACGCATCATTGGCATCATTAGCGTCAACGGCTCGATGACCTTGCGGCGCAAGGCTTCGGGCAGACGTTGATACTTTTGCGCAAGCCCGTACACCGCGTGCTTGCGATAACCGGCAAACAGCTCGTCGCCGCCAACGCCCGACAGCAACACAGTGACCTCGCGGCGCGCTTCGCGGTTGACCAGATAAGCGGTGATGATGGCCGGGTCGGCGACCGGCTCATCCATGTGGTAAACCAGTTTCGGCAACAGCCCGACGACCTCCGGCTCGACGACAATCTCTGTGTGCTCGCAGCCAAAATGACGGGCCGTGCGGCGCGCGACCTGCGGATCATCGAGTGTGGTTTCTCCCCGGCGATAGACATCGGGAAAGGCAATCGTGTAGGTGCGCACAGATGGCGCGCCGGCTTCGCGCATGGCGGCGACTATGCTGCTCGAATCCAGCCCGGCGCTCAGAAAACTGCCGAGCGGCACGTCGCTCATCATCTGCGACTTGACCGATTCGACGAACCGATGGCGCAAGTCATCGGCCAGCTCGGCTTCGTCGGCTTTGAATTGATGGTCAGCGGGCGGAAAGCGGTAATCCCAGTAGCGCGTGAGTTCAAGCCGGCCATCACGGAAGCGCGCCGAATGGCCGGCGGGCAGCTTCAGGATGCCATCGAAGAGCGTCAGCGGGTCGGGCACCCACAAGAAGCTCAGGTATTGATCGAGCGCCTGAAGGTTGATGCGACGCGGCATGTCGGTTAAGCGCAACAGCGCCTTGACCTCTGACGCGAACGCCAGACGATGCGCTTGATGGCAATAATAGAGTGGCTTGACGCCGAAGTGGTCGCGCGCCAGAAAGAGTTCCTTGCACTGGTCGTCCCAGATGGCGAAGGCGAACATGCCGACGAGCCGCCGCACGCTTTCCGCGCCGTACGCTTGATAAAGGTAGAGCACCGCTTCCGTGTCACTGCGCGAGCGAAAGCGGTAGCCGACGGCTTCGAGCTGCCGGCGCAAGGCCGGGTAATTATAGACCTCGCCGTTATAGGTGATGGTGAAGCGCCCGTCTGCCGTCGTCATCGGCATATGGCCGGCGGGCGAGCGGTCGAGTATGGCCAGCCGCTGCGCGCCGAGGCCGACGAAGGCGCCATCGGCGAGGCGCGTCTGCCACAAGCCCGCATCGTCCGGCCCGCGATGCGCTTGCGCATCATTCATCTCGGCCAGCCGCGCGCTGTCGCCCCAGTTGATCGTGCCGACAATGCCGCACATAATTTCAAGCCTTCGTCGCGGGCAGTTGGCGCGCGATGATCTGCTGATAGAAATCTTCTGCCTGCTGCATCACGCGGTTGTATTCGGCGCGCGCTGTGATCAATCGCCGGTTGTGCTCGCGGCCCGCTCGCCGCAGCGGTTCGTCGTCGAGCGCGCGAATCATCGCTTTGGCTAACGACTCAACATTCGTCGCGTCGCAGAGCAAGCCGTTGACGCCATCTTCAATCCATTCGCCGACGGATTCGATGCGGCCTGCGACCGGCAAGCAGCCGCAGGCCATCGCTTCCAACAGGGTGTTCGGCGTGCCGTCGTGCAAGCTCGGCGACACGGCCACTTGCGCCAGGCGAAAGAGGCCGGGCATCTCCTCGCGCTTCACTTGTGGCAGCAGGCGAAGGTTTTCAGTAATGCCGAATCGCTTGACCGACTTTTCGGCCATCGCGTTGCCTTGCATAGCAACGCACAGGAAGACAGCGCGCGGGTGCTTTTTCAAGACCGCGGGGATAGCCGCGAAGAACATGTCATTGCGCACGTAGCTGCGAACGCCGCGCGGGTTGATGATGACCGGCGCATCTTCGATGATATTGAATTGCCGGCGCAACTCGGCGTCCGGCGCGTCGGCGTGAAAGTGTGAGGTTTGTACGCCGCCTGCGCCGGGCAGCACGGCGGCTAGTTTTTTAGCATCAAAGCCCCACGCTTCTACGGCCAGCGCCAGGTCGCGGCGGCAGTCTGTGTGCAAGGCGTCGGCCCGGCGCAACGTCTGTCGGGTCTGCCGGGCGATCAGCGGGTTGCGCGCCGCCCATAGCGTAAAATCATTGCCCCAGACTGAAACCAGCAGCGGCACGGCCCACGGCGTGGCTCTGGCCGCCAGAATGCCTTCAAACGGGATGCGCATCGCATGCACGAGGTCGGGGCCGATCTCTTCGACCAACCGCCTGACCTGCTCTAGCCGGCGGTCGACAGCCAGTGGCAAAACGCCATGCTGCACGGCCATTGAAAGCGCCCTGAAGGCGCGGCCTCGCAAGCCCGTGGTCGCCGGCGGCGCGTCGGTCGGCGCATTCGAGCGGCGGCGCGGCGATGAGCGGGAGAAGCCCGCGAAGGCGACCGGCGCTTCATAAACCGCTGCGCCGGCCAACGCGCCGGGCGCGCAAGGGTATGACGAAATGACATGCACTTCGCAGCGGCGCGCGATGAAGTGGGCGATCCAGTTCCGCGCAATCGGGCTGCGCGCGTCGGCGATGAAACAGATTCTCAATGGCCCGTTGCCTCGATGCGTGCCGGTTCGAGCCAGGGCGCGCGCGGTCGCTCTGCGCTGACGCCGGTCGCGTGTTTGAGGCAATCGATCAGATAGCGCGCCGCGCGGTCAGCGGCGATGGTTTCGCCGGTGGCGCGGGCGGCGCGGCGCATCGCCGCCCGCTCGCCGTGTGATTGATTACAAAATTCGCGCAAGCAGTCGCGCAACCCGCCGGCGTCGCCGCTCGGAAAGACATAGCCATTGGTGCCCTGGCGAATCAAGTCGCTGGCGCCGCAGGCGTCCGACGCAATGACCGGCACGCCGCTGGCCAGCGCCTCGTTAATCACCATGCCCCAGCCGTCCCAGCGCGAAGGCAGGACTAGCAGATCAGCCGCCGCCATGCGGCGCTGCGCTTCAGCGGCTGGCAGCGCACAGGTAAAGGTGATGTGCTGGTGCAGTCCGCAGGCATCAACTTGCGCGGCCATCGCGGCGCGCGCTTCGCCGTCGCCGATCAAGGTCAAGTGAAGGTTGGCGTACTTTGCGAACAGCGGGCGCAAGGCGTCGAGCAAAACGTCCACGCCTTTGCGGCGAATGAGCTGGCCGGCGAAGACGATCTCGGTGCGCGCCATGTCGGTTGATTGGCTGATTGAGATTGCCTGAGGCGCGGCACGGAAGTAGCCGAACGGATACAAACGATCTTCGGCGCAGCCAAGCTCTCGATAGAAGTCCATCGCAAAGTGCGAGACCGCCAGAACGCCCGCTGCGCCGCGCACGCTCGACTGGCCGAAGGCGGCGCGCAACCTCCGCTTGACGACCGACCGCGGGCGCACATCTTCGGGCGCTTCCGAGTAGATGATGAAGCGACTGCCCAACCGCTTCAAAGCCACGAGCGCCGCCGCGAATGCCGGCTCGGCCCAGATGCCGTTGACGACGTGTACGCGCTCGCGCTCGCGGCACGCCAGGCGGGCGGCTTCAACCACCACGTAGCGACTGCCCAGGGTGCGATGCTCGTACTGCCGCCTGCCGGCGTTCCAGCCGAGCCGCACCCGCTCTGTCGTCAACTCTTTGGCGAAGACCACACGCAAGTCGATCTCGCCCGATTCGGCCAGACGGGTAAACAGATCATCCTGATGAAACGAAGGCATGTTCATCCAGATGGTCAGTGGCAGCATAGAAGTTTTGGCGGCGGCTCGGACTGAGCAGCTTGTCTCACTGCAAGGCAGAATCAGGAAGCTCCGGCGCGGCATAGGCCGGCGGCATCTTCTTTTTCCTTCCCGACGGCAAGACGTAATGCAGCAGGACGATCACCATCAGCGGCATCATATTCACCCATGTGAAGACGACGATGGAGACCAGCCCGTCGCGGTAGACTTGAATCAGGTTGCAGGCGATCAAAAGATACGAGAGCCGCGCGATGGTGAAGTAGTCGCTGCGATATGCATGAAAGTAGACGCGGCCCAGGACGTAAGCCAGCAGCAGCGGAATGACGACGATGCCCGCATAGCCGAAGTTGACGTAGGATTCGCCCAGAAAAGTCACGATCATGCCCATCTCGCCCATCGGACGCCACGGCTTGGAGATGTCCTGGAGGTAATCGGCGAGGCCCGGCTTGTCGGGCCACCACTGGCGCGGCACCGGCAGCGTCACCAGTGCCAAGTAGGTCGAGCCGTAATAGTAATGCCCGGCGTCGTCCATCAGCGACAGCCCGCAGGCGAATTCGTCGAGGAAGTACTGGTCGGGCGCTTTCGCGGCGAGCGCCTCGTTGACCGTGGCCGTCGAGGTCACGACGATCTCGCTGACCGACTCGCCTTCCTGGGCCATGTGGCCGATGTTCTTGAGCGGAAAATAGATCAGCATCAACGCCACCAGCACCGCCGACAGGTAGAGCGGCGGCCACCTCAGGCGGCGGCGGTCGAGGAAGATTTGCACCAACAGCAGGATGGGAATGATGACGCGAAAGCGGTGATAGCCCTGATAAGCCATGATTAACAGGAAGGCGCCCACCGGCAGCAGCAGCCACCAGCGGAAGCCATACCAATAGATCAACGCCAGCAGCGCCAGTCCCGCCCACACCTGCAAGATAAAAAGGTAACTCGACGTCTGCCACTCGCCCGGCTCCAGCGCCTCGGCGACGCGCGGCAACCCCGGCAAGTTGGCGAAGGCCAGCAGCCCGAAAAGGCCGACCGGGAAGGCGACGACGACGACCGCCCAGATGTAACGTAGCGACAGGTTCGGCTGGCCTTCAAGGGAGGATTCGGGCGAGCGGCGCATCTTCTTCAGGTCATCGGCAGAGGCTTTAATCCAGGCGATTGTCATGACGGTGAGCGCCAGGTCGCCGAGCAGCGATGCGCGAACGATCTCGGCGGGCGTGACGATCTCAAAAAAACCCTGGAACTCGCTGAACAGGGTCTCGGCGCCGAAGAGCAGACCCAGCAGGCGGAACGTGAAGGTGTAAAGATGAAAGAAGAGATAGATGGTGCCGGGATGTGAATGCGACAGCCGACCGTAACGCAGCAGCAAGACGACGGCGAGCGCCACGGTCATCAGATCGACGAGCAGGGCGATGGGAATATCTATGCCGGATAGATGATCGAACACGGCTGGCTCCTTAGTCTCCGACCTCTGCGGCAATCATCTTGAGGTAAGCATCGCGCACACCGGCGCGAAATCGCTCCCAGGTAAACTGACGGGCACGAGCGGCGGCGGCTTCGCCCATGGCGGCAAGCTCGGCGCGGTTGTCCACACCCCAACTGATGCGCTCTGCAATCGCCGCGGCGTTGCGGATGGGGACGATGAATCCGTGCTTGCCGGGTTCAATAACATCGGGCGCGCAGGTGTGCGGCGTGGCGATGACCGGCAGCCCGCACGCCATCGCCTCAAGGATGACATGCCCAAAGCCCTCGGCCAGCGACGGCAGCACCAGCACGTCCGCGCCGTGCATTTGCCTGACTAGGTCGGCGTGTGACAGCCCGACCTTTACTTCAACATTGACCTCTGGATATTCGCAGATGAGCCGCCGGTCAACGATGCCGCGCCCGCACAGCAAGACGCGAATGGTCTTCGTCTTGAGCAAGCCGGCGGCGGCGAGCAGATCGGCAAGTCCTTTGCGCTGCGAAAGACTGCCGACGAAAAGAACCGTGAATGGACGTTCGACACGCGGCGCGGCGTCGCGCGCTGCGAAGCTGCCGGCGTCAACCCCATAAGGCACGACATGGACTTGAGCGGGCGGGATGCCGCGCTCGGTAAGCGTTTGCGCCGTAAAGCGACTGGCGACCACCCAGCCGTTCGCCAGATGCGGCTCGCTCGCCAGCTCATCAAACTCTCTGTCTGATAGCGCCAGCTCGGCTTCGGCGCAGAGCGATGCCCGCGCCTGCGGCGTGCGCGCGACCTCTTCTCGCAAGAGGTCGCGCACGGCTTCGGGGTGCGGATGGAGTTGAAAGAGAAGGCGGTGGCGCGGCACGTCGCCCGTCGCCTTGAAGGCTTCGCTGGCGTAATAGCTGTAAGCGAATAAGACGGCGCCGGTCGCTAGGGCGATGCGCCTTGCTTTGCGGCTCAGTGTCTTATCGCTGTGCCGATTGAGCCGGCTGGTTCGCGCTGCTTTCATCGCCGCAGACATGGCCAGCGCCGCAGCCGAAACCGACACGCGGCGGCTGTCTAGCCCGATGCAATATCTCGCCGCCGTCACGCGAGCGGGCAACAGCCTGCCGATGGAGCCAGAGAACCATCTGCGGTCGGCGGGCCAGTACATCTCCGTCACTAGCGAACCCAGCAAGCCTGCTTCTTGCAGCGCTAGCGGCAACTGGTAATGATCGCGGGCGCCCGCCAGCACGACGACGGCTTGAGGGAGAGGTTGCATAATGACTGGCTCAGGCTTTCATGCGCCACGCGCATACGCGCGGTTTAACAACCGCTAAAGTGATCCTACTCAGAAACGAATCTTCCTTTTATTTCTCATGCGGACGTTCGCGGGCGCTCAGTCTGCCGGCAGGCTTTGCCATCGCCGGTAAACCGCAAGCGGCATGCGGCGGCGGTGTGCGCGGTATTGACGGATCTCTTGCAGGCCGGCGAGCAGCCCTTTGAGGTGTCCCAGTCGGCGGGTCTTGGCCACGGACAGCAAACGCGCGACGACGCCGCGCGCCTGTTTGACACCCAACAGGCTGCCGGGCATGTACCAGTCGTTCCATAGAACCGCGTTGCGCGCGGCGTAGTAATCCATCCGCTGTAGGCTGCGCCCTGCACTCGCCTCCGTGTGATAGATGCGCAGGCCGGGGAAGCGGTAGCACTTCAAGTCGCTCATAAACACTCGCGCCGCGATCTCCACCTCTTCGCTCTGGTGCACCAGTTCTCCACGATAGCCGCCCGCTTCGATAAAACGTTGACGATGCAGCATGTGCGCGCAGCCGACGAATGCCCGAACCGGGTGCGGCGGCGTCGTGAGCGGCATGACCTGCGCTTCGCTGATCCACGAATTGCAGATCGGAAAACTCAGGCAGAAGAGGTCGTCGCGCGATTCGGCGAAGGTGACCGCTGCCGCAAGCGAGCCGGTCAGCGGGAATGAGTCGTCGTCGAGGCTCAGGTAGTATTTCGCCGTCATCGCCCGCGCCAACTGGTTGCGGCGTACGATGTAGCCCACCGATTCAGTGAAACGTCGCAACTCGGCGCCGGCGCAGATGGCACTGACGTCGTATGGGCATGGCGCGTCCGACGCGTCGTCGAATATCAGTGTGGGCAGCCTGCCAAGCCCGAAGGCGGCAATGCGCGCAAGCGTGTCGCGCAAATCCTCCCAGCGGTTCTTGGTTGCGATGCCGATTGCAACCTGCGCCAGCGTCTCTTGCTCTGTCATGCCCGCCTGCTTGCCCGTCGCCTTTTCCAAAACACCGGCTGGTCAACGCCTCGCCAGCGATTTCACCGCCTGCTTCAGGGCCGAGAGCTTAAGCCTGATGACATGGCCGAGGCGTATCTGATTGACCTTATCCAAATACATTCGGGGATGCACCAGAGAGAGCGGCAGGTCGCCGATGTTGCCGCCATGCAGGCGGAGCGCCGCGCAGGTTTTCAAATGGCCTTCCTCGACGAACAGTAGCAGGTTCTGTGCGTAGTACCAGGCGACAGCCTGATTGTTCCATATCTGCCGCCTCAGGCAATCAACCGCCACATAGCCATGCCTGCGAAAGTGTGCCGCCCAGTAATCGGGCCACTGCTCATTGACATGGCCCGTGCCGCCTTGAAATGGGATAGCGCCTGAAAATAGCACGACCGGTCCCAGACCAGTCAACGACTCGACGAAGGTGCCGGCCACCGCTTCGGGCAAATGCTCTGCCGTCTCCAGGCTGACAACCAGATCGAACCTTTCACCCAGGCGCAAAGGCGTGCGCAAATCATGCCGCGCGAAACGTTGCGGCGGAATCTTCAAACCTGCCGGCGCGACCCACTCGCCATCAACGCCGAGAACGTCTTTGACGCCGCACTCCATAAAAGCGCGCAGCCACTCTCCCGTCCCGCAGCCGACATCGACGACGCGACGCGCGTCAATCAATTGTAAGACCAGCGGCACGATCTCTCTGGCTGATGCGCCGGCGACCTGCCCGGTCTTTTCGTAAAACTCGCCCGAATAATCCCGCATTCCCTTCACACTGACGGAGCGTCGGCTGGGTGGCGCTTGCGCCGTTCCAGTTCCTCTTCAAACCGTGCCAGCGTTTCTTCGCTCAACTCGTTCTTGCCATGATCTTCGAAGGCTTTCTGTAAAGCGAATCGCAGATCATTGAACGGCACGCGCTTGTCGGGCTGGTCGAAGTCTTCGTTCCTGACCCGCTGCCACGTCCGCGCGGCGAGGAGTCTGCCGTAGAGTTTGAAGATCAGTTTCCACAAAATGAAGGCGGGCTTCGAGAGATACTTCTCCTGGAGGATGAGCTTGCTGCGGTAGCCGTTGTAGACGTACTTCGGGTTATAGTTCGAGTGACTGCCGTCGGCGCTGTGATAGACCAGAAACTCCGGCACGTAAAACAGCCGGTAGCCGGCGCGCATCACGGCCAGCGAATAATCGACTTCTTCAATGCCGAAGAAATACTCTTCCGGCAACAGGCCGACACGCTCCAGCACTTGGCGCTTGATCAAGGCGAGCGCGCCGGTGGCAAAGCCGACGGCTTCGGCCTGGTCATACTGACCACGGTCGTCTTCGCGGAAACCGCGCACGTACACCCTGCCGCGCCAGAGATCGACGTAGCCGCCGGCGTACCAGAACTTTCTGACTTCGGGCGAATACAAAATCTTGCCGCTCACCACGCCGACATCGGCATGCTGTTCGGCCACTGCGACAGCGCGCTCGAGGAACGTCGGCGTAGCCACCGCGTCGTTGTTCAGCAGCAGCACGTAAGCGCCGTCTTCGTCTTCGAGGGCGGCGCGGATGCCGACGTTGCAGCCCCTGGCGAAGCCGAGGTTGCGGTCGTTAAAGATGAAGCGGTAGTCAGGGAAGTGCTCCTGCAAACGCTTCCCTGAGCCATCCGCCGAGCCGTTATCCACGACGATGACTTTGAGATTGGCGTAGGTCGCGGCGCGCAGAGATTCCAGACAACACCTGGAGTCGGCAAAATTGTTCCAGTTCAAAATGATGACATAGATACATGCGTCGGGTCGCATAAGCACTAGCCTTCTTGTCTCTAGGATAGGCGCGGGGCGAGCGCCGCCCGTAGGTCGGCGAAGCGGACGCGGAATAGCGTACTGGGTGAAATCTGATGCTGCCGGCGCAGCCCATGCACGACGACAAGCAACTGTGTGCCGTAAGCGGCGGCGGTGGCGATGGCCGCGCCCCAAATTCCTAGCAGCGGCATTAATGTGCTCAACAAGACGACCGTGACCCCGACGGCCCAGATCTGCGCCTTGCTGCTCAACCAGGGGTCGCCCATCGCGAAGGCGCCGCCGGCCAACACCTCTTTGGCGCCAATCAGGAACGTGCCCAGTAACAGAACCTCCGCCGGGCCGATGGCGCCTTTGAAGGCCGCGCCGAAGACGAGCGGAATGGCCGCCGGCAGAACCGCGCTCAGGGCCAGCACGATCAGCCCGCTCAACAGCCAGTAGCGCCGAAAGACGCGCTGCAAAATGGCCATGCGTTCGGCGGGCGACTGCTCTTGCATCATGCTCGGAGACGAGACCATCAGCACGGCCTGCGAAAAAACTTGCGGCAGGGTGGCGGCGCTCACCGCGGCGACGTAGAGACCTAAATCCGCAGGCGGCAGCCAAGCCGCCATCATCGTCTGGTCGAGGTTTTGATTCGCCAGCCCGGTGACGTTGCCAGCCTGCACCTTCGCGCCGTACTTGCTCATCTGCGCTGCCAGCCCCATCTCGACTCGCAGGCGCGGGCGAATTCCCGCCCGCCACAACGTCGCCAGCGTGCCGAGCAGCACCGCTGTATGAAGCCCAATGTGCAAGAAGATGATCTTTGACAGCGTCAATTGACCGGCGGCCTTCAACAGAATCGTGCCGATCAGATAACCGAATGGCAGGATGATGCGCAGCAGGTTGAAGGCGGTCAGGCGCATCTGCCCCTGCAAGAGGTAGGCGCCATACTGCGTGACCAGTGCCAGCGGGACGCTGGTCAGGAACCAGCGCGAGGCGCGGACGACCGCTTCTGACTGGCTATGCAGCAGCCAGGGCAACGCCACGTAACCGACGACCATCGCCGCCGCGCCCTGCACGCAGGCGAAGACCAGATTGTTCGCGAAGATGGTCTGGGGCCGCGACTCCGGCTGCGCGGCGAAGTAGGCGGTGGCCGGAAACAGCCCGAAGCTGCTCAGGTAGACCAGCATGCTCGGCCATAGCATCGCCGCCGCAATCTCGCCGCGCCCGGTGGGGCCGAGCCAGCGCGACAGTAGCATGCTGTTGACGACGCCGAACGCGATCAGCGTCAGGCTGGTGACCAAGGCGCGCAGGATCAATGGGCGAAGCATGCAACGTTTCCTCGCCCGCGCGCTGCGCCGACGGCAACGTGAGGGTGATTCGCGCTCATGGCGTGAAGGCGCGCACCGCTTCGACGACGCGGCGCGCATCGTCCGCCGATAAGTGTGGCCCTATCGGCAGGCTCAGGGCTTCGCGGTGAATCGCTTCGCTGAGCGGGTAAGCGCCCGCTTTGATGCCAAGCTCGGCATAGGCCGGCTGCAAATGCGGCGGCACCGGGTAATGAATCAAGGTCTGAATGCCTTGCTCCTTCAGATGTTGCTGCAAGGCATCGCGCCGCTGGCTGCGCACGACAAACAGGTGCCACACCGGATCGGCGCCTTCGGCCACCAGCGGCAGCAACAACCCTGTGTCATGCAAGGCTTCAAGATAGAGCGCGGCGATCTTAGCGCGCCGCGCGTTCCATTCATTAAGGTGGCGCAAGCGCACGCGCAACAGCGCCGCCTGCATCTCGTCGAGGCGGCTGTTGACGCCCTTCACGTCATTGTAATATTTCTCACGCGAGCCATAGTTGCGCAGCAAGATCAGCTTGGCGGCCAGATCATCGTCATCGGTGGTGATGGCCCCGGCATCGCCATAAGCGCCGAGGTTCTTCGTCGGGTAGAAGCTCCAGCCGGCGGCGTCGCCGAGCGCGCCGGCGCGCCGACCATTGAAACGCGCGCCGTGCGCTTGCGCCGCGTCTTCAATCACCTTCAAGCCGTGCCGGCGGGCGATCTCATTAATCGCTTCCGTCTCGGCGGCCTGGCCGTAGAGATGCACCGGCAGGATCGCCTTCGTCCTGCTGGTGATCGCCGCTTCCAGGCGCGTCGGATCGAGGTTGTAGGTGCGCTCGACCGGCTCAACCATCACAATCGTCGCGCCGACGCCCGACACCGCCAGACAGGTCGCGATGTAGGTATTGGACGGCACGATCACTTCGTCGCCTGCGCCGATGCCATAACCGCGCAGGATCAACTGCAAGGCTTCAAGCCCGTTGCCGACGCCGACGCAATGCTTGACATCGCAATAGGCGGCGAACTCCGCTTCAAACGCCCGCATTTCCTGGCCGAGTATGTACCAGCCCGAATCGAGCACGCGGAGGCTGGCGGCATCCAGCTCGTCCTTGAGTTCCAGATAGGCGGCTCGCAGGTCGAGAAACGCCACCTCGGATTTTGCTTTCGTCATCATCGTTGTCTGCTCACCGATCACTCTCTTCCGGCTCTGTTGCCGTAGTTCGTATAGTAGCGGTCGTAATAGTAATTATCATAACCATCGCGGCGCAGGTCTACGTTGTTCAGCACGACGCCAAAGATTTTCGCGCCTACGGTTGCCAGCTCCTGGCGGGCGCGGCGCACCAGATCGCGCGTGCTCTTGCCGCCATGCACAACCAGAATGACGCCATCAACCATCGTTGACAGAATCACCGGATCAGTGACGTTAATCAGCGGCGGCGAATCAACGATGATGTGGTCATAGCGCCCGCGCAATTCGTCGAGCATCTCTTTCATGCGGTCGCTGATAATCAGCTCCGCGGGGTTCGGCGGAATCGGCCCGCACGGCAGCAGCGACAGGTTCTCTATCGGCAACGGCTGAATCACCTCGTCGAGCTTGACATGCGCTTGTGACAGGTAGGTCGAAAGCCCTTGCTGGTGTTCGACGCCCAAAACCTTGTGCGCGGTCGGGCGACGCAGATCACAGTCAACGATCAGCACCGAAGCGCCAAGCTGCGCCAGGCTGATGGCGGTGTTGATGGCGGTCGTCGTCTTGCCTTCGCCGGGCTGGCCGCTGGTGATCAGCACGATCTTCGGCGGCTGACCTGCCGCCGACAGTAATACGGACGTGCGCAGCACGCGATACGCTTCTGCCGCCGACGATTGCGGATCGAGTGTCACCAGTTGATAGCCGGGCTCGCTGGTGCCGGTCGTCGCCGCAAGCATTTTGCGGCCACGCGCGCCGAGCCGCCGCGTCATCCCTCCGCCGACCGCCGGGATGACGCTCAAGGCCGGCAGTTGCGCATAGCGGCTGACGTCTTCGACCGTCTTGATCGTGTTGTCGAGGTATTCGAGGAAGAAGGCTAGGCCGATGCCGATGCCCGTGCTCAACAGCAAGGCCGCAAAGATGCTGAAGCCGCGGCGCGGGCTGATGGGCGCGCTCGGCACTTCGGCGGCTTCGATGATCCGCAGGTTGTTCTGCTGCTCGACCTTCTGCGCCTCGGCCTGACTCGTCTTGTTGAGAAAATCCTGATAGAGCTGCTTGTTGACCTCGACCTCCTGCTTGAGCAGCGTATATTGAATCTCAGCCTGATTCTGCACGGTCGCTTCGCCCTTGGCACCGACGAGCATGGCTTTGAAGTTCTGCTCGTCGCGCAGGGCACGCTCGTATTCGGTCTTGAGTTTTTCTTCAAGCGACCTGAGGCTGTCGTCGAGCTGTTTCTGAATCACAGCGATCTTTTCGTTGACCTCTTTGACCCTGGGGTTGTCGTCGCCATACTTGACGCTCAGCTCAGCCCTTTGCGACTGCAAGTCAGCCATCTGCTTCTGCATCTCGACGAGCTTCGGCGACGACTTGAACAGCAGGTCGGCGTAAGCCTCAGGGTTGCTGCGCACGCGACCCTCTTTGACCTCCTGGTAGAGCGATTCTTTCAAGACGCGCTCGGACTCGGCGCGCAATGCCTCGTCGTGCAGCCGCGCCAGCTTGGTCGTCGTCAGCGTGCCGCTCTTGTCTGTGAGGAAGATACCGTGCTCGCGGGTGTAGTCGGCGAGCTTCTCTTCGGCCTCCTGAACTTTGGCCTTCAAACGGTTGGTCGAATCGCTGAGCCACTTGGCGGCGTCGGTGAACTTCGCCGTCTTGCTCTCGAAGTTGCGTGACAGGAAGCTGCCGGCAACGCCGTTGGCGACCAGCGCGGCCATCTCCGGGTCGGTGTGCGAATAAGCGATGCGCAGGGCGCGTGTCTCTTTGACCGGCTCGACCGTGATGCCGCCGTTGAGCATGGCGATGCACAGCTCGATACGCTTCTTGGCTTCGGGCGTCGGCTGGTCGAGCTTGGGGGTATCATTGGCGGTGACCATAGCGTTCAGCGGCTCGGCGGGCTTGTCGTCGGGCTGGGATGCCAGTCCGAAATGCTCGCCGATCATATGCATCGCTTCCCAGACAGACTTCTTGCCGCCGGCTCGCAGAAACTGCGGATTCTGGTCGAGGTGGTTCTCTATGACGACGCTTTCCAGCAGCGCGTGGCTGCGAACCATCAACATCTTGGTCTTGATGTTGACCATATAGAAGGGGTCGTAATCGTCGCCGAAGATGTTGCTCGACTGGCCGAGGCGCGACACATCCTTGCCGACTTCGATCAGCGTCGTCGCTTGATAAATGTTCCGTGTGCGATACATCTCGACGGTGACGAGCGTGGTGATGACGAACATCAGCGTCAGCACCAGCCACTTGCGCTTGCGCAGGGTGCGCCATAGCTCGCGCAGGTGCATCCGGCCATCGCCGCCGCTGCCATAGCCATAACCGTAGCCGGCGCCATTCGGATAATGCGGGCGCAGGCCGGCGCTGTCGCGGGCGACGGCTTCAATCGGCGCGGCAGCGGGCGGCGGTATCTGTTCCAACTCGACTCTCTCTTCTGCCATCAGAAACCTCAGACGGATCAGCGAATGAATGGGCCGCGCTGTGCGGCGCCCATGCCAATCGCTTTGAGGAAAGCGTTGCCACTTGTCTTGCCTTTGCTGTTGGGCACCAGCACGATGTCGTTGGCCAGCAGCGGGATGTCGTCCTTGCGATTCTTCATCACCGCGCCAATGTCCACCTTGATCTCGTCGCGACGGCCCGTGGCCGGGTCGGTGCGAAAGATGATGCCGTCGCCGGTGGCGGCGTTGAAGGTTGTGCCCTGCGCCAGCGCCATCGCCTGCCTGAGCGTCGTGCCTTCGCTCAAGGG
>JBJMGU010000277.1:0-29370 GCA_045807765.1 Blastocatellia bacterium | reverse complement strand
TCACGGTTGCGCCACTGGCGAAGTTTGTCCCGGTGATCGTCACTGACGGGCCGCCAGCGCTCGGGCCCCAGTTCGGTGAAATACCGCTGACCGTGGGGGCAGGGCCGGTTGTCGGCGGCGGGCCAGATGTCGTGAAGCTCCACACTGGCCCGCTGGCCGTCACATTAGCCATAGTCTTACTGACGATCTTCCAGTAGTACTTTGTCCCCGATTGCAGCGACGGCAACGAGTAGGTCTCCGGCTCACTGCCATTATCGACTCTGCCGATGAACTGGTCAGCCGCGATCAACGGCGGATTCGGGCTGGTGCCCAAGTAAATGTCAAACTTGTGCGCGTACTCGTGGCCTTCCCATCGGAGCTGTGTGTTGGTCGTCGCCACGCCGATTGCGTTGTTAGAGGGCGACTGGTATGTCGGATCGTCCGGCGGCAGCGGTATGAATGGCTGCGACTCCGTGTTCGAATTCCACTTGCGCTCGAACTGGTTCACGAACCAGGTGAAGAACCAGGGCTTCTTCGTGAAGTAATTGTTTTCGGCCTGGTAATTCGACGACGGCCCCGTCCAGTTCGACGAGCTGAAGATCGTCTCACCGAGACCGTAGAGCATCACCACCTTCTCATGGTTCAGCCCCTCGTGGGCACGCTGGCGAATCTGCACGCCTCCCATGTAGAGCAGGTCGACGTTATAGGAGTCCCATGGACGGCTGCGGTTCCGGTACTCGTTCTGTTCCGTCAACAAGCGCACAGGGATGCCGCGCCGCACCGCATCAATAGTCGTGTAGGTGTAACGATCGTTGGTGAGGCGATACATGATAATGTCAATCTTCTGCCGCTCAAGGTTCATCTCCTGAGCGGTACGATTATAAAAATCCTGCGAGCCATCCGCCGTTGGCGGAAAGTTCAGGTCCGGGTTGATGGGATAGGTTGCATACTTGCGCGTGAGCGGCCCACTGATGTTGGCATAGTTGCCATAAGCCGTCGTGTTCGTCCACATATCATCCATCTTCGTCATGAAGCTGTTGATAATCGAGGAGTCGTTAGTAAAGTAGATGGCTTCGTCAATGTAGTCCGCATAAGGACGATTTGGCACGAAGAAGAAAGGGCCATAGTTCGCGCCGCTGAACTCCAGCTCATTCTGGCCGACAAACAGCATAAACTTCATGTGCTGGATGCCATCTGCGAGCTTGTAGCGCATGGGGATGCCGGCGGATCTAAGCTGATCGAGGATTGCCTGATTGCCGGTATAGGTGTCACTGGCGCGGGGGTCGCAGAGGATGCGCACCGGCACGCCGGCATGCCAGCGGGCGATCAGCTTATCTGATAGCGACGTGTCCTGAATGAACCAGAAGGACACATCGATGCCTACCGTCTCGTGATCGATCAAGTCCCAGAGCGGCTGGCGGCAATCTTCGAATGACGTGTCACAGAGGCGCTCTTGCGCGCCGGCCAATGGCGCGGCAACACAGCATAGACAGAGTGCGAGGGCAAATCTTCTGATCGTAAGCATGAATGGTTTCCTCAATTTCAAACTTTTGGCTTATGTCTGCTCGACGTGGCTGTACGGCTCTAATTCGACGAACCTTCAGCCGCCACGATAAAAGCGAGCATCGTGCCAACAGACATACAGATTAGAATCCATCCTGCCTTCAGGGTGGAACTCTGTCGGCGTCCACAAGAGCCGATCGCTACGCGGGCTTGGGCCGCGCCAGGGTCAGGAGGTTAAAGCCGCCACGTTGTTGATCAAACTGTGCCCGCACAGGCATGCGGCAAAGGCAAAACAAGTTAAGGACGTGCGTCTTGCCGCGGTCCTTATCATCTGCACGCCATCGGGTGAGAAGCATACAGCGCCGAAAAAAAACATACGACCAGAGACGCCTCACACCCTCTTGCAACTGCCAGGCGAAACGCTCCGGGAGATTATGGGCGAATAAACAAAACCATTGCTTCCGCCCGTAGCGGTAAATAGAGTCTCTGTCCTTCAATACCATGAACTCCGGCGATTTTTCATTTCATCACTCCGAGCCCGCCGCAGACTGCTGTGCCCGCTCGATGCAAGGACGTAGCCGCGCCGCCAGATGCTCGACATAGTTGGTGACGCAGGTTAGATGACCGCCGGGCACGACGTGCGTTTCAACTTCGGTGGTGGCTCTGTGCCAGCCGCACGTCGCATCGCCGGACGGCTCACACGGCAATTCATCCGGCCACAGTAGTGTCACCCGACCGCCATAGCGCCCGGGCACATAGGCCGCCATAGCCTGCGCGTAAGCCTGCCCTAAAGCTGCACGCGTGTCGTGAGTCCCAAACCCGGCATCGCTTTCCGCTGCTCGCCCGGCTTGCGCCGCCTGTTCACCCGTGGCAGCGATGAAAACGCGGGCGGCCTGTCGCGAGCGGCTGCGGACGAAGTTCGCCACCACACCTATTGGTGACCGCCTCAAGTCGCGGAGGCGCCCGGCGTAATAGTCGCGCAGCCCTTCGAGCCGGATCGCCCGTTCGCGCCAGTCCAAGAAGTGCTGTTGCCTTTTGTCCTCAGGCTTGCGCCGGGCGGAGCAAAAGGCACGGCTCAGGCGATGCAGCTTGCGAAACCGCGTATTGACGCCCGTCGTGCAGACCAGCGCCAGCAGCGCGACGTGCTCGCCGGCGGCTTCGAGCCGCCGCGCCATCTCGAAGGCGATCAGCCCGCCATTGCAATGGCCGCCGAGTATGTATGGCCCGCGAGGCCGAACCTCGCGCAAAGTCTTTAAGTGGGCTTCGGCCATCGCTTCAATACTGGACGGCGGCGGCTGACCCATCAGGCCGTGTGGCTGCAAGGCGTAAAATGGCTGCTCGTCGCCTAGCTGGCGCGCCAGACGGCGACAGTAGAGGCCGCCGCCGCTAAAATCACCGTGGAGATAAAAGAACGGCAGCCGCCCGTTACCGCGTTGAATCTCAACGACTGGCGCATGCAGATCCGCCGTCTCCTGAGTGAGCAGCGACTCGGCCAGGTGCCGAATGGTTGAGCCGGCAAAGAGCGTCGCCAGCGGCAGCGACTTGCCGAGTGCCCGCTCCATCGCGTCCATCATGCGAATGGCGAGCAAGGAATCACCGCCGAGATCGAAGAAGCCATCGGTCACGCCGATGGGCCGCAGGGCGAACAGCTCTTCCCATATCTGTGCCAGTTGATGTTCGAGCGGGTCCCGCGGCTTGACGTAGGTGCCGCCCAGGTCGCCGCGAGACGGTTGCGGCGCCGGCAACAGCTCGTAGTTAATCTTGCCGTTGGCGCTGAGTGGCATCTCAGGCAGAAAAACGAAGGCCGAAGGGATCATGTAATGCGGCAGTCGGCGCTGCAGAAAGCTGCGTAGTTCCGCCACCTGAGCCCCACGATCCTCCGGGCAGTCCCCTGTGGAGAGAACGGCATACGCGATCAGGCGGGTCGGTCCCGATTCGTCCTCATGCGCTAAGACAACCGCCTCACGCACAGACGAATGAGCCGCAATGGCGGCGCCGACTTCATCCAGCTCAATGCGGAACCCATGAACTTTCACCTGCCGGTCTTGGCGCCCGCAAAAGACGATCTGCCCGTCGGGCAGGTAACGCGCCAGGTCGCCCGTCTTGTAGAGTCGCGCGTCGGGCATCTCGGCGAAAGGATCGGCGATGAACTTCGCCGCTGTTGCTTGTGGCTGATTGAGGTAGCCGCGCGCCACGCCCGCACCGCCGATGCACAGTTGCCCAACTACGCCGACCGGCATGGGTTGAAGCTGGTTGTCGAGGATGTAGGCGCGAGCGTTCGCCACCGGGCGACCGATGGGCGCATCCTCGACCGTTGCTTCGCCGGCCATCGCCGCCGTCAGGTCGCACGATGTGGCGACGACGGTCGTCTCTGTCGGGCCGTAGGTGTTGAGCAGTCGCACGCGCCCGCCGACCAGGCGCTGCCATGTTCGCAGCCGGTTGCCCTGCGCCCGCTCGCCGCCGATGATGACCAGGCGCAGCGAGGCGGGCAAGCACTCGCCGCTCGCCTCAAGATAGTCGGTCAGTTCATGCCAGTAGGCAGTCGGCAAATCCAATACGCTGATCTGCCAGTCGCGGCACTGTTCGAGAAACGCCGTGTGCGAGGCCAGCATCTTGTCCGAGCGCAGCACCAGCCGCGCGCCGCGTCTCAGACATGGGTAAATCTCTTCGGCACTGGCGTCAAAACTCATCGAGGCGAATTGCAGGACGCGATCTTCCGGCATGATTCCGTGTTCATCACCTGCCGCTAGCGTGTAATTGACCAGCGATGCGTGCTCGATCATCACGCCTTTCGGCTTGCCCGTCGAACCGGAGGTGTAGATCACATAGGCGAGATTCGCCGGCGTCGTCGCTACCGGCAAGTTGTCGTCGGATTGTCTCGCAATCCGCGGCCAGTCGTCATCCAGTTTGACGACCTGGGTCTGGCGCGGCATCAGCTTGCCGGCCATCCTGGCCTGCGTGACGAGCACGACGGGCCGTGCGTCATCAAGCATGGCAGCCAACCGCGCCGGCGGGTAGGCCGGATCGAGCGGTACGTAGCCACCTCCTGCCTTCAACGTTCCTAGCATCGCCACGAGCATCTCCGGCGAACGGTCGAGGGCAATGCCCACTAACGTGTCAGGGCCGACGCCTTGAGCTTGCAGGTGACGCGCCAACTGGTTGGCGCGCGAGTTGAGTTCTCGATAGCTCAAGCATCGTTCTCCGCCCTGCACAGCAATGGCATCGGGCGTGCGCTCCGCCTGAGCTTCAAACATCTCTTGCATGCAGGCGTGTGCCAAATCTGTGTGCGGCCCGACGCCCCATTCGACGAGCAGCCGACGCCGCTCCTCATCGCTCAGCATGGGCAACCGCCCGAGCCGCCGGTGCAGGTCTACGGGCATGGCCTCAAGCATGGTCACGAGGTGCCTGAGCATAGCGGCGATTTCATCGTCGGCAAAATCGCGTGCATCGTAATCGAGCCTGAGCAGCAACTCTCGGCCTGCCCATGCAGACAACGACAACGGATAATTCGTCTGCTCAACCAGCCGGTAGTCGCGTTTGAGCCATTCGCCGCCTTGTGATTTCAAAAGCTCATCAAGCTCGTGATTTTCGAAGACCAGAATGCTGTCGAACAGCGGCTTGCCGCGCGGCGCCTCACTCCACTCCTGGACGCGCATCAGCGGCGTGTGCTCGACATCACGCAGCGCCATATGCTGGCGGCGTATCTCGCCTAACCACTCGCCTAGCTCCGCGTCTGCCTTTACCCGTATGCGCATCGGCAGCGTGTTTATGAACAGCCCGACCATTTGATCTGCATCCGCGAAGACAGACTTGCGGCAGGCGCGGGTTGCGCCGAAGACGACGTCATCGATGCGATAGTAACGACTCAAGAGCAACGCCCAGGCGCCTTGCACCAGGGTGTTGAGCGTCACCGATTGACTTACGGCAAAAGCGCGCAGCGCCTCGGTCGTGGCGCGCGACAGTCGAGCCGGCTGCTCTTTGTAGGATTGGCTACAGGTGAGCGCGCCGGCGCCCGGCGGCCTCTTGACGATTGGCGTCGGCGACTGAAAACCGGCGAGCGCCGCGCGCCAGTAATCCTCGGCGCGCTTCCAGTCCTGCCGTCCGAGCCAGTCTATGTACTGGCGGTACGGGCGCGGGCGCGGCAGGTCCGGGGCGCGGCCCTGGCAGAAGGCTTCGTAATAATCGAAGACCTCTTTCACGACTTGGACGAGTGAGCGGCCATCGAGAATCGCGTGATGAAACGTCCACACGAATTGATAGTCCGCTTCGGTTTCGCAAAACAGCGCCATGCGGTTGAGCGTCGGCTCGGTCAACGCGAAGCCGCGCTCGCGATCAGCGCGCAAGAATTCTTCGAGCTGGACCTTGCGCTCCGCCGCCGACAAGTGTCGCCAATCGCGCTCGTCCCATTCGAGTCGCACGTCCTTGTAAACGACCTGATGCGGCTCGCTAAAGCCTTCGCGGCGAAACCCCGTCCGCAAGATGGCGTGGCGATCAACGACCCGCTGCCAAGCGCGTTTGAAGGCTTCGATGTCCAAGCTGTGATGCAGCGTGTAGACGAACTGCTCGACGTCGACACCCGAATGCTCGGCGTAGAGATGATGAAACAACATGCCTTGCTGTAGTGGCGAGAGCGGATAGGCATCTTCCGCGCGATCTCCAATTGCAGCCATCGCGGGGGTCTCAACAACTTGCGTCTGTTCGAATGGTGCAGACATCGGCTTCAACTCTCTGCGCGCAGCGCCGCAGGCTGCGGCGCTGCGACGGGCGTCGGGATCGGTTCGAGTTCGATGGCATCATAAAGCTCACGGACGGCGCGCGCCGTCGCCGTCCCTGGTTTGTAAAACAACTGGCCGGCGACCGCACAGCGCTCGACCGACTTCTTCGCCGGTTCACTGAACGCCCGCTCGACGGCACGTACGGCTTCGTCGGCGGTCCGCACGCTCGTCGCGGCTTCGGCCATGAGCGCGACATATTCGGGGTGGATGTTGGTTGCGGCGATCAACTGCGGCATCTCGATGCGGATGAGCGGGCGGTCAACGAGCAGGTACTCAAAGCCGACCGAGCTGTGATCGGTGACGAGCACGTCGGCTGCTGCCAGGTAGGGCGAGGCGTCACTCGCGTCGGCGAGTCGTCCGCCGCAGGCCCGCAAGAGTGGCTGCAATCGCCCGGCCCAGTCGACGCCGCCTGAATGGATGTATTCCGGATCGCGCGAGCGGTCGTGCAGCTTGACGATCACCGCGAAGCCCGCAGCGCCCAGCCTCTCGACCAACGTTTCGCCCATCGCATTGAGAGACGAATAAGGCGACCACGTCGGCGCGTAAAGCACGATGCGGCGCGCCGGGTCGATGCCGAGCGATTCAAGGATGGCGGTGCGGTTGAGCGTCCCATCTACCAGACAATCGAGCTTTGGATAACCGACGAGGCGGGCCGCCCGGCTGTCGCAGTCAATCGCGCCCGACTTGATGAAGTTGCGCAGACGTCGCTCATTGATGAAGAAGAGGCGGTCCCAGTCGCGCATCGAGCGGTCGGGCGAGTCGTAGATGTTGGCGTACTTGCCGGCGACGCCGTGAAACATCAGGATGCGGCGGGCGCCGCGCGGCAGGCGTGGCCATAACAGGTCCGCCGTCAGGTATGCATCGAAGCGTTTGAGCATGGCGAGGCGTGGGTGAAGCAAACGCGCATGCCTGTCAGCCTCTCTGTAAATGTCGGCGAGTCGCCCGGGCTGTTCGTTCGCCGTGAAGGAGAATTGCACGCGGCGGTCGCCACGCATCGCCTCGTAGATGGGGCGGACGACGGCGTAGTTCATTGCCGTGCGCGAGTTGACGAGCACCGCGCGGCGGTCACTGCAATAGTGCGCCATTCGCCTATCGATCTCGCGTGCGAGGTTCAATGCAAAGCGCATGGTCAGGCGCTCCTCTTACTCGCCGACAGCCGCAACCGCCAGCGATCCTTCCGCCAGAGCCTTATCCATCTCGATCAGTGGAACGATCTCGTCAAGCGCGCGCCGGTAATCGTCCGGGTAATCGATCTCAATCCATGGCAGGCTGCGCGTCGAGACGGCGTAAAGCGGGTGGGCCTGCGCGAACTCGCGAAAGGCGCGCGGCGCCCAATCGCGCTCCGCGCCGCTTGCGATCAGCGCATCCATCTTCTCGACGAGCAGGCGCGCGCCTGCCGCACCGAACTTGACGACGCCGACGTTTTCGCCATCGGCCAGTCGTCCGTCCATCTGCTTAGTTATCTCGACAACAAAGCCATCGCGGATGACGACCTTCATCTCTTCGTCGCCGAGCGGCGCTGCCGCATCGCTGTAAGAGATCAACAGCGCGTCCTCATATGGCGATGCCAGCAATTCGAAAAGCAGGCGGGGATGCAGGAGCACGTCACCATTCATCACCACGAAGCCCTCGCCGAGAAAGTCTCGCGCCAGCCACAGCGAGTAGAGGCTGTTGGTCTCCGCATGGCGTGTGTTCTCGATGCAGGTCACGGCATCGCCGCAGAGGGCGCCGACCAGGCCGGCGCGATAGCCGGCGACGACGACAATTTCATTGATACCCGCAGACCGCAGAGCGGCGATCTGCCGCTCAAGCAGCGTCGTCCCGCCCACAGGCGCGAGACATTTCGGCACCGGCCCAGCGATGTTTTCGAGTCGCGAGCCGCGGCCCGCCGCAAGGATAATGGCTCTCATTTGATCTCGCTTCATGCTTCGGCCGCCACCGTCGCAGGCCTTCTGCCAAAGAGGCGGCGCAGCTTATCGGCATACCACTGCCGCTCGCCTCGGCGCAGGGCGAACAGCACAAAGATCAGCGCGTAGAGGCCGCCGGCGGCTAGCGATTCGAGCGCGATAGCGAACAGATTCGCGCCGAACCATTGGCGCGTCACGCCGAGCAGCGCCGCCATCGCCAGCGCCGGCCAGAGCGCCGGCCACGCGGCGGCAGCCAGCGCCTTCGGCAGCGGCATCTCGATGCGGCGGCAGGCCGCCGGGAAGATCAAGGCAACGGCGCCCAGTGTGACCGGGATCGTCGTGCCGAGCGCCACGCCCATCAGCCCCAGCCGGCGCACCAGCACGATACTCAAGATAAGGTTGGCGAGCGCCACAATCAGATTCACGCCCGCAACCATGCGGTGGCAGCCCGCGCCCTTCAACAGCATACTTGCCGGCGACGTACCGACGCGCGTGACCAGCGCCACCGCCAGGACATAAATGATCGGTACGCCCGCCTCGAAGCTTGGCCCGACCCACGCCTGCACCAGTGGGCGTGCGAGCATCACCAGCCCCACCGCCAGTGGCAATACCATCGCTAGCGTAATGCGTGTACCCTGAATGAAGAGCCGCCGCAACCGTTCGACATCGCCAAGCGTCGCCAGGTCTACGATGATGGGAAACAGCGAGCCGCTCAGTTGCGAGGTCAAGTTCTGCGCCGTAGTGATCAACCGCGCCGCTACCGCCCAGATGGCAATTGCCACTGTGCCTAGCGCCGCCCCGATGACAATCGTATCGGTCGAGTAATTCACTTTGTTGGCGATGTCGATCAGCAGGATGAAGGCGCTGAAGCCAGTCACCTCGCGCAACCGCGAGAGCTTCACCAGGCGCGGGCGAATCCGCAGTCCGGGGTAAGCGCGGTACGCGTTGAGCCGATAACCGACATAAGCCAGCACGCGCACAACCGTCGTCGCTGCGACTAGCTCAACCAGGCCATACCCGGCCATCAGCACCGCGACATTCACCAGCGCGACGGTCAGCGTTGTTACCATCGCAATCGTGCCGTTCATGAAGTGGCGCTGGAAGCCGTTGACGACGCCGCCGAAGACGCTGAGCGGAAAGCCCAGGGCCACGTAGGCGGTGATAATGAGCAGCACCTTGCGCCCGGTCGCGGCTTGCTCTGGCGTCACGTTAAACAGGCTTTCGAGGTTGAACGCCATCAGCGCCCCGACGGCCATTGCCACGAGGCCCACCAGGGTAAAGAAGAAGAAGAGGGTGCTGGCGATTTCGTTCAGGCCGTGGTCGTCGCGGCGGGCGCGATATTGTGCAGCGAACTTGACTTGCGCGACACCGTAGCCGAGATCGAGGATCGAGAAATAGGCGGTTATCGATGCGGCCAGGACCCACAGCCCATAAGCCGACTGGCCGAGGTGCATGGCATTGAACGGCAGCATCACAACGCCGACGACCATCTCCAATCCGAGGGCGCAGTAATCCATCGAGATGTTCCGCGCGAAGACATCAAAGAGGCTGAAGCTCGGCCCCCAGACGCGCTCATCGGCGACATCCGCGCCGCGCCGCTCGTCAGGCAATATTTGATTGGTGGCACTGCCGTTGGCTTCGCTCATCGTTGCGTCCCGACGGCCCCGGAGATGGGTCGGCTGAAGGCCGTCCCTTTCTTGCGGTCTCGCCACCGTTGTTGAACGATGCCAGCGAAGAACCAAAGCCAGAGTTCGTTTTCAAAGGCCGGGATGGGGTCGCGCCGCGCGGCAGCCTTCACCAGGTCGGCGACCATCCGCAAGGCAGAACGATACATATAACGCGGCACGCCGGCAACGTGTGGCACTATGGAGTAATCGAGCGTCGTCTCTTCGGGCGCCTCCATGTTGACGCGCGCTTGCTGGTAGAGCATGGCGCGGCTGATGCCATGCCAGTAGAACCAGCGGCGGAAGTATCGTTTGGTCAGACGGTCTTCGGGAATGACGTGACGGACGATCACGTCCGACGAGTAGAAGCCGCGCAGCCCGGCGGCGGCGGCGCGCAACCGCCACTCGCGCACCTCCTGGCCGAGCAGCGTGCCGGCTTTGCGGCCCAAACGGTTATCCCACAGCCCTGCGCGTTCGAAGCAATGGCGGCGGAATGCCATGTTGACGCCGAGCGGCGCGCGCGCGCCCAGCTCGCACGGTTCATCCCCATAATCAAGCAGCGCAATCACTGCCCAGTGGCGACCGCTACGATCCGGGAGCCACGCCGGGCGCGGACGACCCCACACGGGCAGCACCTTACCCGCGACGTAATCGCCGCCAAGCGTCGCAAACGCATGACCGATGGCGTCGAGCCAGTTCGATTCGACGCGCACATCGTCATCCGTGGTGACGATGATCTGGCCGCGCGCGGCGCGAATACCGGTGTTGAGCGCCGCCGAGCGCCCTTGCTCTGACTCGAAAAGGTAACGCAATGCCACCGGGAACGTCGGCGCTAGGCGGGCGACGACCGCCCTCGTGTCATCCGTAGAATTATTATCGGCGACGATGACTTCCCAGTCGTCCGCCGACTCCAGGCGCGCCAGGCTGGCGAGCGTTTCGCGCAATTCGTCTGCGCGATTGTAGGTGGGTATGATGATCGAGAACTTCATGGTAAAACAGACGAGGATGTTGGTCGCTAAAGTCTGTTGGTCGCAAACTACCCACACTGCGCCTCTCCACTTCCGATACTCACAAGTGGCGGGGGATTGCAAAACGCGCGGCGCGATCACTGCGGCGGCGGGCGGCTTGCGCCATGTGCTTGCTCAATCGCGTCGAGGTCAGCGCCGATGTCCTGGCCTTTTGTGCCGCCGCCTTTCAGCGGACTTGAAGCCGACAGGCGGAAGTTGCCGCTGGCGGGGTCGAGGAAGCCGACCTCGGCCATCGAAGCCGGGAAGAGGTTTTTCTTGGGATAGCGGCTGGCTTGCCCTCCGATGATGGCGTTCTTTTTGAAGGTGCTCGCCGGAAGATATTGCTCAATAGTCGCGTTGCCGCTCGCCGCGCCGTCGCCGATCACCCCGTAGTCATTGTTCAGCACGAGGTTGTTGGTGAAGCCGAATTCCGCCGTCGGCTCGCCATAAGCGGTAATGATGTTGCCGGTCTGGAGAGCCGTGTTGTGATCAAGGCGGATGCCGACGGCCCCACTGATTTGCAGAAAACGTCCGTTGCTTCCCCATTGCGGCGTGCCAATGTCATAGAAGAGGTTATTGCGGATTAAGAGGCCATCGGCTTGGCGGCTCGGGTGATTGTTGTCTCTACCTAATATGTTGATGCCGCCGGCGGCGTGTCGCACAAGGTTGTTGGTGAAGACGACATCTTCAAGGGTTGACCACGGCGCTTTGCCATCCTGGTTGCGCACCGTCAACTGGATGGCAAAGCCAACCTGCGCATCCACCCAGTTGTTCTCGAAGAGGTTGCCATCAACGATGACACGGCGGGCGTTCTTCAACTCGAAGAGGTTCTTCACAGACCAGTGGACGCCGGCGTAGCTCGGTTCGGTCGGAGACCACGCGAGCGGCTTGCGGCAATCGTTGCGGCGGAACTCGATGTCGGACGGCACGAGGTCCGGGATGGTCGGATCGACGCCGCCGAACATGACATTTTCTCCGGCGGCTTCCAGGTAGTTGTTAAGGATGCGAAATGGGCCGGGTCCATTCCAGCCGCAAATGGCTTGCGTGTCGAAGCCGACCCCGTGAATGTCCGAGAGGTAGCAATTCGTAATGTCCGTGCCGGCGCTGTTCAAGGCGATGCCGCGCGACACGTCGAGGCCCACATGGCCATGAATGTAGCAGCGATCAAAGGCGAGATCGTGCGGCAACGACTTGGCATCGGTCTCATCGCCATTCCCCAATCGCACGACGCCATAATTCAACGTCACCTCTGGTGTGACGGTGAATTCGACGCCGATGAAACGGTAATGATGTGCGCCGGCTTCGGTGCTCAAGGCCGGCTGCGCGTTCGGGCTGACGAGTTGTCCGAGGGCATTCGAATAGTCCGGCGTGACTCGCGCGTCCGCCGGCGGCAGCGATTCGTCGGGCGCGGCACTGCGAATGGTGATCCAGTTCGTCGAGGCGGCGGGCTGGCTCGGCAGCGTGAAATTGCCAACCAGCGGTATACCCGCCGCGAGAAGTATCTGGTCGCCCGGCTGCGCCTCAAGGAGCGCCGACTTGAAGTCGGCGCTCGTGCCGACACTGATTGTCCGCGTCGTCTTAAGGGGCGCGGCGACTTGCGCCTGTCCGGCCAGTGCCTGTGTCGCTTCAAGACTGGCGCCGACCGCGGCCAATAGCCATAGCAGCGACCAAACCGCGTATGCGCAGGCCCGGCGCGGCGATCTCTTTCGCGTTGCATTTGAGGCGCTGAGTGAAGAGCAAGAACCTGATCCAGCCATTCTCACGATCTCCCATCTTCAAGCCGGCCAATCACCGCAGCCGGTGGCATTCATCGCCCCAGCCCATCGGGTGGCGTGGCGATGACCTCCTTGAGCGGTTCGGGCATGGCTTGGACTGTGACGCCGGCAACTGGCGTGCGGCCTGCCGCAGAGGCGGGCGCCGCCGGCGCGAGGCTGTGGTATAAACCCAACCACTCGTCGCGTACGGCCTGCCATTGGTAGCGGCGACACGCATCGCGCGCCTGTGCGATGAGCCGCTGCGCCAGGTCGTCGTCCTCAAAGAGCCGCAAGGCGCTACGCGCCATCGCTTCGTGATCGCCACGCCGCACTAACAATCCGGTCTCGCCATCGGTGAGGATGTAAGGAATGCCACCCGCGTCCGTCGTCACCACCGGCAGCCCCGATGCGAATGCCTCGATGATCGAGGCCGGCATGTTGTCGATGTCCGGGCTGTTCAAGTAAACATCCGCGGCGGCGTACAGTTCCGGCATGCGCTCAGGCGCGACACGTCCGATGAAGGAGACGTTCCGCAAGCCGAGCGAGCGAGCCAGGGCTTCGAGCTCCGACCGCTGGCTGCCGTCTCCGGCAACTAACAAGCGTGCCGCCGGCAAGCGCTGTTGAATGATGGCGAAGGCGCGCAGGGTGCAGGCGACGTTATAGAGCGGCTCAAGATTGCGGTTCGATAAGAAGATCGGCCTGAGCGGCGCGCGGCGACAGAAGCGGTAACGTTCCATCTCTACAAAATTGAAGATGGCTTCAGCGCGCAGGTCAAAGCGGCTGAAGACGTCGACGAGGTAGCCAGAAGGCACGACGATGCGCTCGGCCAGGCGCATCGTCGGCAACGCCGTGCGTCGCCACCTTCGCAAGTGGTCTTCGGCTTCGCCACTGCGATAATTCAACACAGGGCATTTGCCATAAAGTTTGGCGACGAAGAGGGCCGGCGTCGGCGCGAGCACGAACGACCAGTAGGATGCCGAGAAGATGTGAATGATGTCGTAATGCCTGACGCGGTTAAGCAGCATCGCCCAGTAGAGCAACGATGTGACGAGGGTGCGCAGGTATTTGATCGCTTGCAGCTTGCCGAGTGGCCCGGGGAGGCGGGGGTTGACCGGCAAGAATCCCACCTCAAGCGAAGGCTCCTCGGCGAGCCGCGCCATCAGCCGCCTCGCTTGGATCGCCTGGCCGCCGAGAATGTCGAGCGACGGCGCGACGATCAGAATGCGAACGCGCCGCCCGGTGTTGGTTGCAATGCTGTTTGCGCGTGTGGTCATCAGTCTCTCGGATTACCGCAATGCCCTAATGATTTAAGCGACCTCGCGCTGAACTCGGTCAATGCGTTCAGCCGCAGGCCGCGCCGTCGCCGCCGACAGGCGACTATACAGCGCTTCGGTACACTCAAGCTGCGCCGCGCACGAGAACTTATCTTCAACGAGCCGCCGCGCACGGTCGCCCATCGCGCGCGCCATCGCCGGTGCATTGAGCAGCCGCGTGACGCGCTCGGCCATCAACTCATGATCGCCTGCCGGCACGAGGAAGCCGGTCACGCCATCGCTGATGGCTTCGCGAGCGCCGCCAACATCTGTCACCACGGCAGGCCGCGCCGCTGCCATATATTCGAGGATCGAGTTGGAAAAACCTTCGGCCTGCGAACTCAAAACGCATACGTCGCTTATGGCCAGCAGTTCCGCCACGCGCTCCGTGCAGCCGATGAAAAAAGTCTGGCCGGCGATTCCGAGGTCGGCGGCGAGCGAGCGCATCGCCTCGGTCAAATCGCCTTCGCCGGCGACAATGAAGCGCGCCTGTGAACAGTCCTGATGGGTCCGGGCGGCGGCGCGCAGGAATGTCGGATGGTCTTTCACCGGATGGCGCAAATTTGCGACGATAGTTACAAAACGCAAGCCTGGCGCAACGGGCAAGCCGAAGGACGCGAGCGTCGCTTCGTCCGTCGCGTCTGCCGGTCGGCGCAGGCGATCAAGTTCTAGCCCGTTATAAACGACCTCGACCTTCTGCGCCTTAACGCCTTCGCTGACGAGTTGTCGTTTGACGGCTTCGGCGTTGGCGACCACCGCATGCGCCAGGCGGTAAGCCATGCGCTCGGCACGTTTCTGTGCGGCGCTGCGCCACCCCAGGGTCTCGCGTCGCGCGGCGATGCGCGACGGCACGCGCGCCAGCGCCGCGCCGATCATACCGAAGATATTGCTGTAGAAATCATGCGTCTGCACCACGTCGATGCGGCGTTCAGTCAAGAGCCGAGCGAAGCGGCGAAGCTGGCGAATCATCTTAACGTCGTAAAAGCTGTTCAGCGGGTATTCTGGTATCTCTGTCAATCCCATGCGCTCGGCTTCTGTACGCAGTTCGCCACTGCCATCAAGAGCGGCGAGATGCAGGTCGTATCGCCCGCTCTCTTTGAGCAGGCGCACAAGCTGCACGGCCTGGCGCTCGGAGCCGCCGGTGCGAAAACTGCTGACCAGATGCAAAACCCGTAGTCGCATTGTACTGTCCCAACTCAAGCGCGCGTCATGGCTATATGGGCGCGCGTCTCGCTGTGCGTTGGAAAATCCGCCGTCGCCCCGCGTTCGCGGCGCAGCCACATTTCGAGCACGAAAAGATACCACAACTGATTCGGCACCCATCCGCGCGACGCGGCGCGGTCGAGCTGCGCAATCGCCGCATCGCCGCGAATCCATCCTTCACGGTTAAGCAGACTGTCGCGGAAACAGGCTTCGATGCGCTCGCGCCACTTGCCCGCGAGCCATCGCTGAACGGGGATGCCGAAGCCGCGCTTGCGCCCGCCGGCGACGCGCTCGCCCAGGCGCCGCCGCGCCAGCTCGCGCAAGATCGCCTTCAATGCGCCGCCTCGCAAGCGCAGCTCATAAGGCAGCGCCGCGGCGAACTCCCAAAGCTGGTAATCCAGGAACGGCGAGCGCGCTTCGATGGAATGGTGCATGGTCGCGCCATCGACTTTCGGCAGGTATTCGCCCGTGAATCGTGTCCGCCGGTCATAGCGCAAAAAGTCCGTGAGCAAGCGCCGCGCCGCCGTCTGCGACCAGGCCATCTCGCGCTGCGGGATGCATTCGTCGCGCAAGCGCTCGCCGAGCAAGCCGCTGCGCTGATACATCGGCCAGCCGTCGCGCGCCTGAGTCACAGCACCCAGCCCCCCCGTCGTATAATCGAGGAATGACCGCGCCCGCCGCAGCAGCCCGCGCGGCGGCAGCCCGTTACGTAATCTTCGCCACAATTCCGTGCTGACGCCTGGCAGCGCCCCGGCCAGCCGTTGAGCCGCCCAGAAGTGGCGGTGTTCCGGGTAACCCAAGAACACATCGTCGCCGCCGTCGCCCGTGAGCAAGACTTTCGCTGATCGTGAGACGGCGTGCGAGATGCCGAGCATGCCGAGTGCCGAGGCGCATGCGAACGGCTCACCAAAGGCCGAAATCAATTCCTCAACATCTGGCGCGTCTGTGGGAGACATCTCCAAAATGTGATGCTGGATGCCGAGCTGCCGCGCTGTCTCACGGGCATCCTGACTCTCGTCCCACGCGTCGCCAGGCGTGCCGACGGTGTAAGCCGCAACGTCTGCGCCGAGTTTCGCCGTCGCCCAGCAGACGAGGCTCGAATCGACGCCGCCGCTGAGCAGCGCGCCGACCGGCACGTCCGCATGGAGTCGCAGGCGCACCGCTTCGATGAAGATGCGTTCGGTCTCTTCAACCGCCTCGTCAAAGGTGAGGCTGAGCGATTGATTGACTTCAGGCGGCTGCCAATAGGTGCGCGTCGTGGCGCGGCCATCAGCCCACTCGACGATGCCCGCGGCAGGAACTTTGACGACGTTGCGATAGATCGCCCGCCCGTCAGTGATGAAGCCAAACTCCATGTACTCGGCCACTGCCGACGCATCGAGATCAGCCGTCATGCCGGCGGCTCGGAGCGCGCGCGGCGATGACGCGAAGGCAATCGAGCTGCTGTCGGCGACGTAGACCAGCGGCTTGACCCCCAGCCGGTCGCGTACCAGAAAGAGCTGCCGACGCTCATCATCCCAGAGCGCAAAGGCGAACATCCCGCGGAGCCGCGCAACCATCTCGTCCAATCCCCACTCGCGATAGCCATGCAGCAAGACTTCCGTGTCGGTGTGGCTTTGAAAGTGGCAGCCGCGCAGAATCAGCTCGCGGCGCAGTTCATAGAAATTATAGACCTCGCCATTGAAGACGACGCCGAGCCGTCCGTCTGGCGTCAACATCGGCTGGCGGCCTGCCTCGCTCAAGTCGATGATGGCCAGCCGGCGATGGCCAAGCGTCGCCTCCGCCCACCTATAGACGACTTCACCATCCGGGCCGCGCCGCGCCATCGCAGCGGTCATCGCCTGCACCGCCTGGCGGCGACTGCTGCCATCAACCTTCCCGACGAACCCCGCTATTCCGCACATAAGTAGTTCTCGCTATAATCAACGATTCGCGCCCGTCGCCCGCGCGTGATGTTGGACTACACGATGGCGGGCCGCGTCGCGCCAGCCCGCCGGGTAGTTCACCGCAGGCAGTTCGCACAGTGGCAACAACTCGTCGGCGTCGCCTTCGCCGAGGTCGCCGGCAATGGTTACGTCGCTCGACTTGAACGAAGCGATCGGCCACCGGAACGCGCCGAAGGCTTCTCTGACAATCGCCACGAGCGCTGGCTCGTAGCCGAGCAGCCGCGCGCCGACGTGATCAACTGCTGCCGCGTTGGTGCCCATGAAGATCAAGCCGAGCGGCAACGGGTCGGGACGGAGCGGCCCATCGCCCTGGCCCGCGACGACCGCATCAACGATGTGCAGCACGTGGCGCTCGACGCGGTCGCCCATCGTCGCGTCGCTCCGCCCGTAAAGCAGAATGCGGTTCAGGTCAAGGCCCGTGCGCCAGACGGTATCGTTGCCCGACCAGGAGCCTTCGACGCCGAGCTGATCGCCGGCGCGAATCGCGATGTGATTCAAGCCCTCTGCCACGTCATGCCACAGGCGGCTCGCCCTCTGCGAGGGCGAGCCGTTCTGGCGGTCGAGCGCGTACTCCGCCGCGCGCTTCAGTAAGCTGCCGCCGGGATAACAGTCTCCGCCCCGCGCCGCGCCGCCGACGCGGTGATGCGGAAGGAACTCTTTGTTGCCGTTGATGCCGATCAGGTTTTTGAGCGCGCCGGTGACGCCGGCCTTCTTGTGAGTCTTGAGCTTCGGCAGATTGATGATCACGTCGGCATCGAAGACTTCCTTTGCGACGAGGTACTGATGACGACCCGGCGCGTGGGTGCGCGCCATCAAGCGCGGGTCGTAACAGGTCACGCGGAACGAAGCGCGGTCGTCGGTGACCGGCTCAAGCAAGCTATCACCGGCGAGGTCGAATAACGCGAAACGATCTTCGGATTGCAAGTCTTCCGAGGCGACACGAACGCCGTCAACAAAAACGCAGGTGGTGCGGCGAAAGTCGAAGATGCCCGCGAATCTCGGCTCCGTTGAGGTCAAGCGGCGCGACCATTCGCCCAGCCCTGTCTCGGCCAGCAAGTAGTCAAAGTCACAGCCTTGCACCGGCGCGTCGCCGACCGTCACACGCGATGCGCCGGCTTCGAGAGCGGCGCGCACCGCCGCGCGCACAAGCGACGGGTGCGTGATGAGCGGCTCGATGCCGCCGCCGCCTTGATTCGCATGCAGGACGAAGTTCGGCTTGACGAGAACGCGCGCACCTTCGGCGACCACGCGCCCCAGCGGGCCGCGCTCACTGCTCCAGCCGAGCGCCGCCGCAGCGCGGCTCAGCGCCTGGTACGCTTCAGCTTCATCGGCAGGGGCTCCGGCATAGCGCGGCGCATCGAATCGCGCGATGGCGACGCGCGGCTCATCCGAGATTGTGGCGTCCGGTTTTTTCATGCGGTCTTCTTCAACGTGCCTTCGACCTCGCTGACGACGGGCCGCCACTTGTTCGCGCGGGTGTGCGGAATCTCGTCAACTAATTGGATGGCGATCGGCAATCCCGGCAGGTTCGCCTTCACGGTCGAAAGGATCTGTCGGCGGCTGTGGTCGCCAAACCCTGCTTTTGGCACGACCTTGATCTCGACCGAGTAATCGCGCCGCTGCGTAAACATGTATTCGCCCACCGGGTAATCTTTCATCAAGTGCGGAATCTGTAGCCCGGTGATCCACCGCCCATCCTGTAGCCAGATGCGGTCGGTGTCGCGGCCGATGACTTCGTGCAGCACGAGCGCCGGGTGTCCGGGGCGGTCTGAATCGGGAAAGCGCCCCACGTCGCCAACACGGTAGCGAATCATCGGCATGCCATCGGCGTGTAGCTTGGTGATGAGGATGCTCGACTCCGCCCCGTCAGTCTCCGGCTCGACAAGCACGTTGGCCCAGTCGACTTCATAATCGAGCGTCTCGAGCGGGCGCATCTGAAACCCAACGTAGCCGACATCACGCCCACCGTAGCGCTCATGCACGGGCCGGCCAAAAGCCCGCGCGATCTTCTCCCGATGATCCGCGAGCAGCTTTTCCGCGCCGGTGACGAAACAGCCCACAGGGTAGCCGGTCTCGTAACCGCGCTCCAGCACGTATTCAGCGAGGTGGCCGGCGGCGCTCGCGTAGGCGACGATGCAGCTCGGCTGCCAGCGTGTGAACTCGCGGTGGTAACGTTCGAGCGTTTCGGGCGACAGGCGCAGGCAATCGAACCAGCGGCAGTTGGACTCGAAGGCGTGATAGCGTTCGCGCCAGTTGTCCCTGCCGGTCGGGTCGAGGTGGTGCCCCCACAACATCGCCATGCGCGTGCCGGTCGGCGCGCCGATGCGCTGCATGAAGTATTCGCCGCCGCTCTCTTTCCAGCCCATCTCCTCCGGGCCGATCCACACTTTGGTCGGCATGCCGGTCGAGCCGCCGGTTGCGTCTTGTGTCAATTGCTCGCGCGGCACCGCATGCGAAACCATTTGCGCCTCGGCCTCGCGCACGGCGGCGCGCTCAAGCACCGGCAGGCGCGCGAAGTCATCGAAGGAGAAGTCCGCGAACGGGTCGAAGCCGGCGCGGGAGAAGACTTCGTGGTAATAAGGCGTGTCGCGATAAGCCCGGCGCACCGTGAAGCGCAGGCGATTGAGGACCCACTGCCGTTTCCGCTCTTCGTCCCAGTCGGCTGAGGCGCGGCGAAAGCGCAAGCCATCGCGAATGGCTGCGGCCACGGGGCGGCGCGACGGGCGAGCCAGGCGCTGCGCATGCCATAGCGGCAGCAGCAGCCTGCGAGACAATAACTCGTGTGCCTTTGCGGTGACAGTCATTTCGATTCTCCTGAGAGCACCGGCGTCGCCAGCGACAGTGGGGGCGCGGCGGCGCGCAGACCGGCCAGTTCGACCTGCTCGGCGATCGGTGTCGACTTGACGCCGATGAAGATCAGCGCCGGACTGAATGCGCGGCTTTCGGCACCGCGATCCTTGAACAGCAACCGCAGGGCGATGTTCAGCACCCATTGCAGCTTCATGCAGAAGCTGAGCAGTGCGGCCAGCAGAGCGCGCTGGCCGGTGTTGTAGAGCCCGAAGTTGAACGTGCCATAGTAATCGCAAAACAGCGGCGTCACGCCCTGGTTATCGAACAGCCTCATGAAGGCCGGCTTCTTCATGATGTCGAGGTTGTGCAGCGGAATCAGTTCCTTGTGAAAGAATTTTCCCAGCACATAATTCAGGCCATTAAGGTTCGGCACACTGACGACGAGCAGGCCGCCTTCCGCCAGCAGATCGATATGGCGCTCGACGACGGCGCGGGCATCGGCAAAGTGCTCGATGAAGCCGCGCGACATAACGATGTCGAACTGGCCCCGATACTTTCCTTGCACCTCGTCGCCCAGGAAATCGGCGTCAATCACGTTATCGGGGTCGATGCCATTGGCGGCAAAGACTTGCCGATTTAAGCGGACGCCGATTTCCGAGTACTCGATGCCGTAGGGGCTGAGGCCGAAACGCTGACTGAGCCGCGCCAGGTGGTCGCCGGGCGCGCTGCCGACCTCCAGCACTTTGAGGCCGGGGCGCGAAGGCAAATACTTTTGGTAGAGCACGTCCCACAAAATGTAATCTTCATAGCTCCGGGCGTATTCGAGAACCCGCCGGCCCAACAGCCCCTTAATCAGCCGCTTCACCCCTGCGAACGCCTGGCGACCTTGCCTGATCGGCGCCCCCTGAGCCAGTCCGGCTAGCGCATCACGCTCGGCGGCATGAGTCGAATCCCAGAACGCCTTATCCGTTAGCGCGCCGACCTGATACTGGGCAGCGGCCGCACTCTCTTCACAGGGCGCGTCTGGACATGGCGAAGGCTCGTGGCGTGGTGCGAGCGGCACCCCGACCAACACCCTGCCCAGCCGCCTCAATTGCTGCTTGAAGGCTTCAATCTCAGCCCGCGTGAGCACGTTGAACGACAACGTCAGGAGGGCGTAAGTCAGAGCGAAGGTCGCCCCGACCACGAGCAGCACGACGAGGGGGGGCCTGCCGGCAAGCATGGTGCGCAGCAGCGCGGCGAGCACGCCGGCTATTGCCGCGGCGGCGACTAGTTTGCCGGGGTCGCGTAATAGCCGCAGGTCGCGGCGCTCGACGCCCATCACCCGCCCCGCCTTGCCCGCCGTCACCAGGCGCTCGACGAAGCAGACGCTGATTGCCGCACTGATCGTCCCCACCATCCCGTAGCGGCCCGTCACCAGCCACAGCGCCCCGACCAGCCCGCCGAGCAACAGGACGCGCACTCGCAACAGGAAGTAGCGGTGCTCGGCGTAGGCGCGCATGATCGGGTCGCAAGCGCTGCTCAGAATCGCCAGCGGGATCAGCGTAATGTTAATCGCAAAAATCGGATAGCTTGGCAGGTACTGCTCGGTGAATAGCACGGTCAGGAATTCGCGGCCCGCCACCAACAGCAGGACGTATAGAGGCAGGTAGAGCGCTGTCAGCTTGCGGATCATCTTCGCTGTCAGGTGGACGATCTCGCGCGGTTGTCCCGCCTTTTGCAAGAAGCTGACGCGCGGAATCATTACCGAGCCGATGGATTCGCTGATAATGCCGATGAGTGGCAGTTGAAAGCAGCCAATGGCATAGATTGCGTATTCCGCCGTGCCGAAGCGGTAAGCAACGAAGTAGTTGTCGATATCTGACTGTAGCCCGAGGATGACTGCCGCGACGCCGAGCGGCAGCGCGTAGGCCAGTTGCCGGCGCATCATCGCCCACTCGAAGCGGCGCCAGAAGACGCCGAAGCGTGACCGCAGATAAAGCAGCAGGACGCAGACCTGCAACACACCTTGCAGCAGCGCCGCGTAGATCAATCCCCAGACGGTCTCGAACATGAACATCGCCGCCAGCAGCAGCGCCGTCTTAGTGAACTGCGCACCGACGACAAAGACCGTCGCCAGGCGGACTTCGTCGTGGGCGACCGCGGCGATTTCGAGGAACGACGAGACCACCCAAAGCAGGATCACCACGCCGATCAGCGGCGCGTACCCGGTCAGCTCCTGGCTGTTAAAGATGACGCCGAGAACCTGCGGTCGTAGCGCCAGCAGCAGACAGACGCCGCCCGCCATAAAGAAATAAAAGACCAGGATGTTGAGGATGACCTGACCCTGCCGCTCACGGTCGCGCGGCAGAAAGTAATAAGCGCTCATGCCGACGCCGAGCGGCAGGATGCTCAAGGCCGTACCGACGATCAGGAAGACCTGTTTGTATAGGCCGAACTCATGCTGGCTGAGCCGTCGCACCAGCAAGAGCGGCAGCATGAAGCTCAAGGCGAAGGCGACGACCTTGGCGAACATATAAAGCGCCGCGCGCGTCGTCAGCGAGCCGCCACGCTGCGATGATGAGCCGCCGTGGCGCGGCTGGCCTCCGAGCAAGGCGAGCAAGCTGTAGCCGCGCATCGTCAGCCGCGGCCCGCGCCGCAGGCAGAACAGGGTGGCGCGCAGCTTCCAACTGCCGGAAAGGCTCTCGGCCTCCTTGAACGCTTGCAGCGCCTCAGCGCACTCGCCCTGCGCCAGCCGCTGCTTGCCGATCTCCCGCTTAACCAGCGCCGTCAGCCTCGCCTCTTGCGCCGCCATCGCCCGCCGCGTATTTTCCGAAAGCGGCGCGCCGCGCTTATACTTTTCAATGACGCCGAGGGCGCTCTGGTGTAGGCGGACGCGGTCGGCGCTCAGGCTCTCACCGTGGATGCGCTTGTACAGTAGCACGCGGGGCTGACAGCCCAGACTTGAGCCATTGCGTGCCAGCCGCAGCCACAGGTCGTAGTCTTCTGAATACCGCAACGCTTCATCGAACAGCCCTGCCGCAACCACCACGCGCTTGCACACGACGGTGCCTGACAGGATCACGGTGCAGTCTCCAGTGAGCAAGCTTTCGAATGTGACCTCGCCCACAGACGGTGTCAGCTCCATGAACGTGCGACCGGCGAGCGCCGTGTCGCCGACCAGCAAGCCGTCACAGTAGACCAGGTCAGTGCCGGGGTTTTGCTCCAAGAATGCCACTTGCTCGGTCAGAAAGTTCGGCTTCCAATAATCGTCGGCGTCCAGAAAGGCGAGGAATTCGCCGCGCGCCTGGCGGATCGCCGTATTGCGTGCGGCGCTCGGCCCGGCGTTCGGCTGTTCGATGTAGGTGATGCGGCCGCGGTAAGGCGACAGGGCCTGCTCAAGCTCAGGGCCGTCGGGCGAGCCATCGTTGACGACGATAATTTCGTAGTCGCTAAAGGTCTGCGCGAGGATTGAATCAAGGGCGACGCCGATGTATTCGGCGGCGCGGTAGGCGGGCATGATAACGCTGACCCTCGGCAGGCCGGGCGCGCCCGGCCTGCCGGCTTTGATCAACTGCGTCAGTTGGTTCATCGTCTGGTTACGGCGGCCCATGCGCTTAATCGTTTTGCTCGATGCGGCTAGCGACTCGCTTACTTCGAGGTTGTCTGACATATCGGTCGTCAAGTTGTTGCAAGACTTAGCGCGCGCCCTGCGCGGCGCGGGCGGGTGGCAAGGCGCTTTCGAGCGCGCTCGGATCGCAGCCGATCGCCCTGCCATCGGTTGCGGCCTTGCGATACGGGCTGGTCGCGCTCAGTCCGTAGCTGCGATGTGCGCGGTCGACGAACTGCGCGTCATCGAGCGACGCAGGGAAAAAGTTATCCGGCGGGTAACTACTGCTGCGCCCACCAGCGATGGCGTTTTTCTTGAACACGCCGTTCGGGAAGTACCGCTGCAGGGTAATCAATCCCACACTCGCGCCGTCGCCAATGACGCCATACTCGTTGTGCGCCATGAGGTTGTTAGTGAAGACGAAGTTCGTGCTCGGCTTGCCGTAGGCAGTGATGATGTTGCCGCTGTGGAGGACAGTGTTATGGTCGACGACTATGGTGTCGGCCTCACTGATTTGCAGGAAGCGCCCGTTGCCGCCCCACTGCGGCCCGCCGATCTCTTCAAACAGGTTGTTAGCGATGCGGATGCGCTGCGCCTGGCCGCTCGGGTGGTTGTCGTCGCGGCCCAGGATATTGATGCCGCCGGCGGAGCGCCGTACGACGTTATTTGTCAGCGTCACGTCCTCGACCGTCGACCAATCGGCGGCGCCGTCCTGATTGCGCGGCGTCAACTGGATGGCGAAACCGACCTGCGCATCCAGCCAGCAGTTCTCCAGCACGTTGCCGTCAACCAGCACGCGTCGGGCGTTCTTCAGCTCGAAAAGATTTTTTACGGCCCAGTGCTTCCCTGCGTACGAGGGGTGTCCGACCTTCCAGGCGAGCGGCTTGGCGAGGGTGTTACGCCGGAACTCGACATCGCTGGGGACCATGTCTTTGATGCTAGGGTCGGCGCCGCCGAGCATGAAGTTTTCGCCCGAGCCTTCGAGATAGTTGTTGACGATCTTGAAAGGGCCAGGCCCGTTCCAGCCGCAGATGGCCTGTGCGTCGGCTCCTACTTCCCGGCAGTCGGCGACGTAAGAATCGATGACCGCCGTGCGCGCGCTGTTGAGCGCGATGCCGCGCCGCAGGTTGCCGGTGGCGTTGCCGTGAACGTAGCAGCGATCAATGATCAGGTCATGTGGCACTTGCCGCAAGTCGTTCTGATCGCTCCCGCCGTCGCCCAGCAGAACCAGGCCGTGGTTCTGCGCCCAGTTCGGCGCAACCGTGAACTCGATGCCGACCAGGCGAATGTGATGTGCGGCGGGCGCGGTCTTCAACGTGGCGTCGGCGTTCGGGCTGACGAGCTTCGGCATTGCCACAGCGTCCGCGGGCGAGACGCGCGCGCCTACGGGCAGCTTGTTCTCGGCTGATGTCCGAACGACCAGCCATTTGCCGTCCGCTTCGCGCTTCGCAGGGAGCGTGAAGTTGCCGACGAATTGCGCGCCCGCATCAAGCACGATCATGTCGCCGGGCAGGGCCTGATCGAATGCTGCCTGCAACGCGGCAGCCGCATTCGCGCCGCCATGCACGGCAATCGTTCGGCCCATCATTCGAGGGATAGTGGTATCGAGAGTCACCGCGGGCGGCGATGGCGCGGACACACCAGCCTCTGGATGCTGGCCAACCGTCGCGCTGGACGCAGCCAGTGAATCCACCGTCGCTGACGTGTGATTTCGGGCACACGAAACGGTATTGATGAACAGCATGAGAGCGAGCGTTGCGCTTGCCACTATCTTCATAATGTGACCTTACCAGCACAGGCCCCGATAGGACTTGCGCCCGTCCTCGACTTCAAGCAGGCGCACCAGATCGATGATGACGCGCCCATTGTTCAGCTTGTCGGCGAGGCGGCGGAATTCATTCTCCTTCTTGCCGATGATCACGACCTCGGCCTGTTCGATGACTTCGTCCAGGTCCGTGCATAGCAATTGCGAAATGTGCGGGATGCCATTTTCGATGTATTCCTTGTTCGCGCCGAACAGCCGCGCTAGTTCGACATCGCGGTCATAGATCGAAAGCTTCATCCCCTTGCCGATCAGCGTCTCGACCAGTGTGACCATCGGGCTTTCACGCAAGTCGTCCGTGCCGGGCTTGAAACTCAGGCCGAGCACGCCGACGTTCTTGCGGCCTGTGGCCAGAACCATGTCAACGGCACGCTCCACCTGCCGGCGGTTGCTCGCCAGTATCGCGTTGAGCATGGTCGTCTCGACATCGAGTTCTTTCGCCCGATGGCTGAGCGCCCGCAAGTCTTTCGGCAGGCAGGAACCGCCGAAGGCGAACCCTGGCTTCAGGTAGTACGGCGAGAGATTGAGCTTGGTGTCTTTGCAGAATGCCTCCATCACCTGATGGCTGTCGACGCCCATCGCCTTGCAGAGGTTGCCGATCTCGTTGGCAAATGTGATCTTCACCGCATGAAAAGCGTTGCAGGCGTATTTGACCATCTCGGCCTCGCGGATGCCGATGCTCACGGTCGGCGCATCGACGTTGGCATAGAGGCGGCGCAGCGGCGCGGCGGCGTCTTCGTCATCAGCGCCGACGAGCGTGAAGGGCGGGTGGTCGAAATCCTGAACCGATGTCCCTTCGCGCAGAAACTCCGGGTTGATGGCGACGCCGAAATCGCGACCGGCGCGCTTGCCCGAATAGACTTCAAGGGTCGGGACAACCGTTTGCTCTATTGTGCCAGGCAGCATCGTGCTGCGCATCACGACGATGTGATAGCGCGGCTTGGTGGACATGGCTTCGCCAATCTGCTGGCATACGCGCTTAACATGGGTGAGATCGAGGCTGCCATTCGAATGGCTCGGGGTGCCGACGCAGACGAGCGAGATGTCCGACCGGTGGACGGCGTTTGTGACATCGGTGGTGGCTTTGAGCCGGCGCGCCTCAACCGCCGCGCGAATCAACCCATCAATGCCGGGCTCGACGATCGGGCTGCGCCCGCCGTTGATGATCTCGATTTTGGTGGGGTTGACATCGACGCCGACGACTTCGTGGCCGTCTCGCGCAAAGCAGGCCGCCGACACGCAACCGACATAACCAAGTCCGAAAATGCTGATCCTCATGTCTACCTCGATTTCACTTCATCAGGCTCAAATTAAGAAAAGCTAAGCCGCGCGCCGCGGGCTCGCTCGTCTCACGACGCCCTCACAGATTTGGATGAACGAGTCGGCGGCGTGCTCCCACCCAAAGCGCTCGCAGACCAGCGAGCGCGCCTGCTCTCCTAGTTGTCGCGCGAGCACATGGTCATCAAGCGTGCGCAGGACGGCATGCGCAAACGTTTCCGCGTCGTCCGCAATCAACAAGTCTCTGCCGGCGCGCACGGGCAAGCCTTCCGCACCGACCGTTGTCGAGATCACCGGCCTGCCCATGGCCATGGCTTCATAGATTTTCAAGCGCGTGCCGCCGCCGATCCTTAGCGGCACGACGTAAGCGGCGGCGCGGTCGATGTATGGACGCACGTCGTCAACGCGCCCGGTCACTGTGATGCGGGGGTCACCAGCGGCCATCTCGCGTAATCGTGCCGTGGGGTTGCGCCCGACCACCGTGAGCTTCACGTCCGGGCGAGCCTGCGCCACCAGCGGTAAGATTTTTTCGATGAAAAAGGTGATGCCATCGTCGTTCGGCAGCCAGTCCATCGAGCCAGTGAAGACCAATTCAGAGGCCTCGCGCTCGCCGCCCAGCGGGCGGAAGTATTCGGTGTCGACGCCGGTTGGCACATCGAAGACCTGGGGGATGCCGAACCCATCGCGCATCTGATCGCGGTCGGCATCCGAGACGGCGACGACGGCGTCGAATTGCCGACAGGTGTCGCGCTCGTAGCGCAGCATCTTCTGCCACTGGTTGTGAAACAGCGCGCGCTTGAGCGGCTGTTGTTGGGTCTCGTAATGTCGCGCCCAGATCACCGATTCGACGTTGTGCTGAAAGAGCACCGCAGGCGTCCTAGAGTCGGGCTTAAAGTTAACGCTCGGTGTCAGGAAGTCGCAGACCACCGTGTCGTAGACTCGCCGTTGCAATTCATGCCTGATGGCCTCTTGCATAGCCGCCGACCGGTACTTCTGAATTGCGTAAGGCAGCGCTGAGCTTAGATTGAAGGCCAGGTCGCGGTAGAAGCGCGCGCTGAACTTCGTCACCTCTTGATGCTGAATGGGAATCAGCCGGCGACAATATTCAGCCGTACGCGTCAACGCCTCGGCGGGATCATCGGCCCGAACGAGCGTGATATAAGTCACATCGTGCGCCTGACGGATGCGGCGAAGCATCTGATAGGTGCGAATTTTTCCGCCCTTATCTATCGGGTGTAGGAGTTCAGTCTTTAGCCAAAGTATTCGCATAGCGCACCTTCAAATCAGAGAGCCATCGCTTTCTCGCGCCTTTCGGTCACCGCCGTCACGGCTTGTCTCTGTACCAGCCGGCAGCGCACGATTGCTGTGCAGAACTCGCGCGTCAAGGCGTTTGAAAACCAACGCAATTTCCGAATCGGCACCGCCTCGAAATCGACAAACTCAAATCCGTTGGCGGTCACCAGGGTCTTGAACTGTCGGACCGTCATCTGGTTCAAGCCCCCGTCGATCTCCGAGAAACGGGTCGCTCCATCCGACTTGAAATCCGCCCGCCAGCGGATGAGCGCTGACTCAGTGAAGAGCAGATGCGCCCAGGGAAAGACGGAAAACAGATGGCCGCCGAGCGGGTGATACCAGGGTGGGCCGAACTCAACCATCACGACGCCCGTGAACTTCACCATCTGATGCATCGCCCGCAGAACTCCCGCCGGATCATCGAAGTGCTCGAAAGCGTCCATAGACAACACGACGTCGGCGCGTTCGTCGGTTTCGGTGACGAACGTGCAGGACTCGCTGACGCCAGCCTCCAAGGCCGCGCGGCGCGCCGCCTGCAAGACAATCTCGCGGTTGTCGAGACCGATGACTTTGCGTGCGCCACGCCGTGCAATCTCGATGGCTTCAGCTCCCGTGCCGCAGCCGAAATCGATGACCACTTTGCCTGCCAGCTCATGCCATATCTGCGGCCCCCATAGGGCCTCGACCTTGCTGCGCCCACGGTAGGCGCTTCCATCACAGTAGCCGGTTTCACCGTCGGTGCTGATCGCTCGCAGCAATTTATAGCCCGGTTTCCCTCCGATGATTCCCATAGCAAACCTCCTCGCTCCAGTCACCCTATTGGCACGCTGGTACGCACGACACCCCGTGATTGATTTGCCAGAAGCGCAGTCTTATCGCTACCAGAGATTGAGCAGAGATCGTCTTGACTGTTGATGGCTTCGCCGTCGAAGAAACGGCGCTGCCAGATTTCGAAGTTCACCAGCGCCCATATTCTCTCCGCATGGTTTTCGCCCCCCTGATGTCGCGCCACCACCTCCCGCACATACTGCGGCTCGAAGACCCCTCGACTCGTCGCCCGCTCGCTCAACACATATTCATCAACGATATGCCGATACCCCCCCCGCAGCCACGCCCCCACCGGCACCGGAAAGCCCATCTTCCGCCGCCTCAATATCTCTACAGGCAACACCTTCTTCATCGCCTGCCGCAGAATGTGCTTGGTCTCCATCCCCCGCAGCTTCATGCGTTCCGGCAGTCGGCAGGCAAACTCCACCAGCTGGTGATCCAGAAACGGCACCCGGCTCTCTATCGATGCCGCCATGCTCATCTGATCCTGCTTCATCAACAGCTCGTGCAGGTAGGTCTTCAGGTCGGCGGCCAGCAACTGATCGAGCAGCGTGGCAGCGTCCGAGGCGCCCATCTGCCCCAGCGACCCGGCGTACGGCTCGCCTTCGCCCATCTGCTCGCGCGCCTCTGCCGTGAATAGCTCTTGCTGCATGGCGCGCGTGAAGACCGCGAAATTATCGAAGTAGATGTGCTGTAGCTCAGGCTCCAAACAGAGAAAC
>JBJMGU010000276.1:0-3740 GCA_045807765.1 Blastocatellia bacterium | reverse complement strand
GTCGGCAACCTCTTTGGCAATGCGCGATTCGAGGTTCAAGACGCCGGGATTGAAGCGATGATCGTCGAATGAGCTGACCAGGTGCAGCGTTTGAAAGCGCGGCGCTTCGACTGCTTCCTGGACGTTCATGCCGAACTCGATGACGTTCAGCAGGACTTGAACCAGTGACTGATCCTGATTGTCACCGCCCGGCGTCGAAAGCACCAGCAGCGGCTTGCCATCCTTCATCACCAGCGTCGGCGTCAGCGTGATGCGCGGTCGCTTGCCCGGCGCGAGGACGTTCGGGTGATTCTCTTCAAGCAAGAATGATTGCATGCGCTGGCCCATCAGCACGCCGGTGTCGCCGGCGACAACCGCAGGCAGCCACGCGCCCGACGGCGTCGCCGAGAAGACGTTGCCGTCTTTGTCCATCACGTTGACGCAGGTCGTGTCGTTGGCCCGCTCGGCTTCGGGCACTTGCGACTGGCCGGTTAAGCGCGGCTGCGCGTGACCGCTATCAACCGGCTTAACGCTTGCCGGGTCGCCGGGTCGTTGTTCAAGCGACGCGCGTTGCGGATCGATCAGGCGGCGGCGCGCCGTCGCATACGCTTTCGACAGCAGTTCTTTTGCCGGCACCTTCACAAAATCCGGGTCGCCGTAATAACGATCGCGGTCGGCAAACGCCAGCTTCATGGCTTCGGTGAGCGTGTGGATGTATTCCGCCGAGTTCGGCTTCATCAGTCGCAGGTCGTAGCCTTCGAGCAGGTTGAGCATTTCAAGCATCGCCGGCCCCTGCGCCCAGAAGCCGGTTTTATAAACCTCATAGCCGCGATAGCTCGCATGCATTGGCTCTTCGACTCTGGCATGAAAAGCCGCAAAGTCCGCGGCGCGCAGTAAACCGCCCTGAGCTTCGGCAAACTCACCGATGCGCCGGGCGATGGGACCTTTGTAAAAATAATCACGCGCCGCTATCAAAGCCGCGTGGCGGCCATGCGAGGCGGCGTCTTTCTCGGCGCCGACGATCTCGCGCAACGTGCGCGCCAGGTCGGGTTGCGTGAACATCTCGCCGACTTTGGGGACGCGGCCATTCGGTAAAAAGAGCTTGGCGCTGGTCGCCCAGGGCTCGAAGATTTTGCGCGTCCGCTCGATGTAGCTAACGCGCAATTCGTCTATCGGAAAGCCATCGGCCAGCTCGATGGCTGGCTGCATCACTTCGGCCAGTGACTTGGTGCCGAACTGATCGAGCGCGGTGACGACGGCGTCAAGCACGCCGGGCACGGTCGCAGGTAATATGCCCGACGAAGGAATGGTTCCGGGCCGCGCGCCGCCTTCATTGATAGAGACGTATTCGGGCGAGCCGCGATAGACCAGCCCCTTCGCATCTTTGTTCTGTCGCGCCCATTCGATGAAGAAGTCGCGGGTCGCCAGTTTCGGCGCGATGCCCTGGCCATTGATAACCGCAGGTTTGCCGTTCGCGGTTTTAATGATGATCGGCACTTCACCGCCAAATGAGAAGTGCGAAAACTCGATGACCGAGGCCGCAAGTATCGCGGCGCAACCGGCGTCCACAGCGTTGCCGCCCTGCTGGAGCAGGCGCATGCCGGCTTCGGCTGAAAGCGGATGGCCGGCGGCAACCACCCCGCGCTTGCCGCGCACGACGGGCCGGAAGGTCTCGGCTTCGGGAACGATTGTCGAGGCGAAGAAGATGGCGGTGACGATGACGAACGACAGCAGACCGGGCAGCGTTCTCATACGGGCCTCCTTGCGATGTTCAGTGTGAAGGAAGTTTCTGTCTTTGCGCGCCGCTTGTCAACGCGGCGTCATCCTCGATTTCTCTACAGCTTATTTGAAACGATCACCTATAAGAGAGGCCGGCGAAAGTTATTCATTGCGGCCATCCTCTGCCCAAAAAACCCACTCAACCCCGTTGGTATGTTTCTCCGGTGGCGGAAGGATGCCGCGCTCTTCTAAAGTCTTGCGTGCACCCCGCTGTACACGCGCGAAGAGGTACTGCGCAAGGTCTGCAAACTCCCAGCCCCCTTCCGGCAGACCGGTCTTGTTGAAAGCGGCTTCCAGCTTGTTGCGCCGCTTGGCAAACAGATCAGCTAGAGCTTCTGACATTTCCTCACAAAGCGATTCAAATGCGGCGTGGTCATCGGCTCTGATGATCGGGAAATTCGGCTCGTAATAACGCTCCGCCGGGTATCGCCTCTCCCACTCTTCAGATTCGCGCAAGAGCTCGCTGGTCATCATTTCACCGACGTGGCGCAAGATCGTCGGTTGGGCGAGGTTCAGCGCTTTGGCAAGTTGCGCAACCGTCTTCGGTTTGTCGGCTAGCAGATTCAAAATCCCTTCTTTGGTGCCATTAGGAAGTAGCCTCTTCTGAGCAACCCCGGCCCAGGGATCACTGTAGCCGCTGTTTTTCGACACACATTCACAGGGAAACTCTAACCCTTCGTCTCCGTTTGAACCCTCCATAAAACCTCTTGACAATTTGGTATTAGCAAAGGTACTAATAGTACAACGGCTAACTTGATGTATCTTCGTACTGGCGTTAGCCGTATGTAGGATACCAACCCAAATGCCGAAAGTCACCGTGGACGCGAGCGTTGAAGGCGTCGCGGAGGTGGCATCGCTAGCCGCGCAACTCCACTCAACTTAGACGCAGCCATGTGCTGCCTACACCTTACCCGCGACAGCCAAACGCATGCCGAGATACTTTCCAAGCATCTCGATGATCGAACACAGGGGGTATACGAATATGGGTAAGGAGAACAAGACCGGCGCGGCCTTCACGATGCCGTCCCGCATGCCGGTTAAGAAGGCAATTTCTCTGGCAATCACTCTGTTAGCAGGCTTGGCGTTTGTGTTCCTGTCCATCGGCGGGAGCAGGGCGCAGGATCAGTCTGGCGTCCAGACGCAGGCTAAGAAAAATAAAGTGAGCAGCTTCGACGATCAGATCAGTGCCAACATGCAACAGATGATCGAAGAAGGCAGGCAGACCTTCCGCTTTGACACCTTCGGCGATGAGGCATTCTGGGGCGATATGCTCAAGCTTCATCAAGCAATCGAAGGCACGAAGTTCGGCGGCCTGGGGCAGGGCCTGACCCCAACGGCAGCACTCGCCTTGGGATTGAAAGTTGATGTGGACGCGCTGCCCAAGTCGGTCGTCAAAGACCTTGAAAAAGGCAGGGTGGACCTCAACGATCCTGCCTCCACACTCGCCCTGCTCAAGGCGAACTCGGTGATCGGCGTTACTGGCCTCTTCAATTCAGATGGGAGCCTGCGTTCGGTCGGGATTCAATGTGCCCTCTGCCACTCGACCGTCGATAACTCATTTGCTCCCGGCATCGGGCACAGGCTGGACGGCTGGGCCAACCGCGACCTCAACGTCGGCGCCATCGTGGCGCTCGCACCTGATCTCAGCCCCTTTGCAAACCTGCTTGGCCTAAGCCAAGACACCGTGCGACAGGTGTTGCGCAGTTGGGGGCCTGGAAAATTCGATGCGGAGTTGGTGCTAGACGGAAAGGCAGTTAACCCGCAACAAATCTCTAACGGCGTGGTGACCGGCAGGAATGTGCCGGGCGCGACGCTGATTCCGCCGGCGTTCGGACTTGCCGGAGTAAACCTTCACACCTGGACCGGCGAATGGGGCACCGTCCCGTACTGGAACGCCCTTGTGGCCAACCTGGAGATGGGCGGCATCGGGCGGTTCTTCGACCCCCGGCTGGCCGACGCCAGCAAGTTCCCGATCGCCGCCG
>JBJMGU010000275.1:0-18739 GCA_045807765.1 Blastocatellia bacterium | reverse complement strand
GGAACGCGAGCGCGAGCAGTATCTACGGCAACACCCCAAGCCGAAGAAAAGAAAAATCGAGATTCATCTTGAGCCGGTGCGCAGGCCGACGAACACCGTCACCTTAGAAATACCCAAACGTCCGGTGGACACAATACAACTGCCGAAGCCGACGCGCCCGGCAGTAACTACGGAGGTGGCGCGGTGAGATTTGAGAAGTTTTCTGCCCCAATTGAGCGCGATATTGGCGGCGGCGTCTCGTTGATCGTCAATGAAGCCAGGCTGAATCAGTCGGGGCTTGTCGAGGCCAGAGTTGAGTTATGGAATGGCAAGCTCTTGAATTCAGGCGTGGTCTTAACGGCGAAAGAAGCGGAGCGCGACAAGTACAGAGATAGGGTCTTATTTAAGACAAAGGCTGCGAAGATGAAGGGCGTCAAGAAGGCTGAAATAGATGCCTTTCTCTTAGACCTGGATGCGAGCCTGAGCGCGCAGCTTTCGGCGGCGACCGCACAAACAGCAGCTACCCCAGCCGATCCCTACAGCGCGCTCGATTACAAGGTGACGCCCAAAGGCATGGTGTGGGCAAGACCAACGGCGAAGGGCACGTTACCTGTTGCGCTGACCAACTTCATTGCCGAGATTAAAGGCGACACCATCGAAGATGACGGCGCGGAGACGCGATGCGTGTTCGATATTGAAATAACCATCAACGGCAGGACTGAGATGGTTAGCGTCCCGGCGGCTCAGTTCCCGATGATGCGATGGGCGGTAGAACACATGGGAGCCCATGCGATCATCTTCCCCGGTTGCCAAGAACAGGCCCGCTGCGCCATTCAAATGCTTTCCAAGAACACCATACGCCGACGACTCATCACACACACCGGATGGCGGAAGATCAAGCGGAAGGATGGAACCGTTGAATATGGTTTCTTTCACGCGGACGGCGCGATAGGCGCATCAGGCAAGCTCGCTAAGGTGTCGGTGAAATTGAGCCCCGAACTCTCAGCGTTCAAATTCCCAGAGCCGCCGCAGGGCGATGCTTTGAAAGATGCCATCAGGGCGAGTCTTTACCTGCTGAACGTCGCGCCGGCGCTCATCTCATATCCGCTGCTCGCCGCCATCTACCGCGCGCCTCTGGGTAGCTGTGATTTCAGCGTGCATCTGAGCGGGCCGAGCGGCGCGGGTAAGTCAGAGCTTGCGGCTTTAGCTCAACAGCATTATGGCGCGGCCTTCGACGCTCGCAACCTGCCTGCCTCATGGGTCAACACATCAAACGCCAATGAGGCAATCGCCTTCACGTTGAAAGATGTGTTGATGGTGATTGATGACTTTGCGCCCGGTGGCAGCACTACCGACATTCAGCGAATGCACCGGGACGCCGATAGATTGCTGCGCGGGCAAGGCAATCAGGCGGGCAGAAAGCGAATGCGCGCCGACGCCACGTTGCGGCCTGAGAAGCACCCGCGCGGGTTGATCCTCTCGACAGGTGAAGACGTACCCAGAGGGAAATCATTACGCGCTCGGCTGCTCATCTCGGAAGTCGGCCCCGATGACATGGATTGGGATTGCTTAACGAAGGCTCAATCCTACGCCGCCTCTGGCCTGCTGATGTCAGGAATGTCAGGTTTTATTCAGTGGGTGGCCCCCCGCTATGAAACTTTTCGCAATGAGCTTAGAACAAAGATTGCCTATTACCGCAACTATGCGGCGCAAAGCGGGATGCACAAGCGCACACCTGAAATCGTGGCGAATCTCGCGCTTGGCTGGCGGTGCTTTCTCGACTTCGCCTATGAGTCCGGGGCAATCACTGAGCAAGAGAAGAAAGCCTATTGGACTGAAGGCTGGCAGGCTTTCGGGCAAGCCGCGCTGATGCAGTCGCGTTATCAATCCGCCAGTGATCCGGTGCAGATATTCCTTGATAGTGTGCAGGCGGCAATGGCGAGCGGACGCGCTCACGTCGCGTGCGTTGATGGTAGTGTGCCGGCGAATCCACAGGCATGGGGCTGGTGGGAATTTGGCAATAACGACTGGACGCCGAAAGGCCGGCGAATCGGCTGGGTTGACGCCACCGGCCTTTACCTCGAAAAAGACGCTGCTTTTGCAGAGGTGCAAGCGATAGGCGCGCAGTCAGGAGAGCCGCTAAGTATCAGCGCGATCACCCTACATAAACGCTTGCACGAGAGAGGTTTACTGATAAGCACGGAACATGCGCGCGGAACCCTGCACATACGCAAAAAGCTCGATGGAGTGGCCCGAAATGTCCTGCATTTGAAAGAAGATGTTTTTTCAGCGAGCGTCCCTAGTGCTAAAAAAACTGACATTTCCGACATTGACGACACAAGTGTTGATAATGCGGAAGATACGGATATGAGGTTTTGACTATGAACGGCAAAAGACTGACATCGGCAAGTTTAGCGATTGCAACAGTTGGGGGGCAAATGTCAGAAATGTCAGAAAATTTACAGGTAGGGAGAGCCGGCGAGAGAAAAACTTTTGCGCAAAGCGACGGCACGCCGGTCTTGAGCGGTGAGATTTTCGCCCTTGGTCGAGTCCGGGTTTGGTGTAGCTTCTGCCGCACCTATCACGTTCACGGCTGGCCACCGGGCACGCCTGACGACGCCTTAGAGCATCGCGTTGCGCATTGTATGGATAAGTCAGGCCCATACGTGCGGACTGGCTATTACATTCGATTGGAGGCTGCATGAGGATCGAGATTGTAAGCGATGGCATGGGCTATGACGTGCGGCTGTCGTCGGCAGACCGGCGCGACTTCGCGCACCTGTTGGGCCTTTTCAAAAGCTGCGTCGCCGACAACTGCCGGCGCTACGACAAGGCGGGCAAGGTGTGGCTTGTCGAGAAGCGCGCACAGGGGCAGCTCTCTACATTCATTGGCATGTGTGAAGACGCGGGCGCGAAGCTGATTCAATCTCAGCGGCAGCGGCCAGTTGTTACATTGCCGGCGATGGTCAGCGAGCAAAAGGCCGCGCCCGCATACCTTACCGTGCGCGACACGGACGACGATGGCCAGGTGCTCACCTATCGCGCGAAGCAAAAGGCAGCCAACCGCCCGGCGGTGATCGTGACAAAGCATGACCGATGGGCAAGCCTGCGCGCGACGATCTACGGCGGCGCGATGAAGGATGAAGCAAAGCGGCTTGCATTCGATTACTTGATGGCTGGCAGCTTGCCGGGCGGCGGCGTGCGAGTCAGCAACCGCGAGTTGTCTTGTACGAGATTGAGCTTTCATCTTGCCAGTGAGATGGCCGCATGGCTCGCCTATCAGTTGAGTAATTCACATAACATCATAGTCGGCGTGATGGACGGAAGGGAACACGCGCGATTCGAGACGACCAAAGAGAACGACGGCAGAATCAAGCTGCGCCAGGGCAGCAATCGAAGGGCGGCATGAGGCTCCGCTACATACCGAAAGGTGAGGTTGAATAATGAGTACGATACCTTTTCCAATCAAACGAACTGACGCAAGCATACCGCCGCCGCTCGACCTACCCGGCCCGCGCGTTTGGACGCCGAAGCACCTGGGCGAATTTCTCGGCGTGTCGAAATCGTGGATATACCAACGCACAACAAGCGTCGCAGAAGACCCGATCCCGCGTATTGGCGGCGTGGGCCGCTTGCGCTTCGACACCTACGCGCCGGCCTTTCAGGCTTGGCTCAAACGTCAGGGTGTCGGCGCGGTTCACGTTGACGAGGGCGATAGCGATGAATAGAGTAGCGGCGACGAAAACAGACCACTGCGAGTCACAACAAAGGAGACTTGTTATGACTCGCAGAGTGAACGATCAGAAGGGAAACGTCCAGCAACACTTCGGGAGCTGGACGCTTCGCTTTCGTGAGCTTGACCGCGCGACCGGCGAATGGAAGACGCGCCGCGTCGTGCTGGGCAAGCTCAAAGACAGAGACGCCGCGCTCGAAGCGGCTGCGCCGATTATGGCACAGGTCAACCGGCGCAACCAAGCCGAGCCGCAACAGCTTGACGCCGAGATTACTTTCAAGGAGTTCATCGCAACCCACTGGGAGGCGTACCGTCGCACGGCGAAGCATCAGCCGACGACCATAGAGAATCACAACAGCCTGACGAAAAATCACCTCATGCCGTTCTTCAAAAAACGGAGACTGCGCGAGGTGCAGCCGTCAGACATCAGCCGGTTCCTACAGTCGAGGATCGATGAAGGGCTTGCCGGCAATACCTTGCAAAACCTCTACGGGCTGCTGCGGTTGATGTTCGACATCGCCGCGCAGTTCGACATCATAGACAAAAGCCCGGTCAGGCCGAAGCTGCACAAGCCTGAATTTGAGAGGGTGGAAAAACCGACGCTCAACGCCGCACAAATCAAGGCCATCATCGCTCGGCTGCCGGACGAGACGGAGCGAGTATTCGCGCTGCTCTTGGCCGTCACCGGCATGCGGATTGGTGAGGCGCTGGCCTTGCGTTGGACGGACTTCGACCCATTGAAGTGTGAGCTATCCATCCATCACACGCTTCATCGGTTGAAGTTGAAAAAGCCGAAGACCGCCATCAGTTTCGGCACACTCAAACTCGACCCGCGCATTGCCGACTTGCTCACTGCGCACCAGGCGCGCTCACGGTTCAAAGCAGAGAAGGATTTTATCTTCTGCCGCTCCGATGGACGCCCGCTCAACCAGTCGGCGTTGCGCAATCACCTTTACGCCGTTATGGACGAGCTGGAGATCGCCCGCGCCAAAGGGATGCATGGCTATCACATCTTCCGGCACTCGGCGGGGACGATCTTGCACAAGCGGTCGCGTGATTTGAAAGTCGTTCAATCCCTACTCCGGCACTCCGACATCTCGACAACGGCGGATATTTACGTTCACCTTGACGATGAGGTGGTGAGTGAGGGAGTAGGCATTCTGGCGGACGAAATTCTCGGCATCCGTGACCGAACTGTGACCGGGGAGAGTAAGATGGTGAGCTAAGGTCAATGTTCTTTGCAAATCCGAAAATCCAGCGATTGTTAAGGATGTAAAATCGGCATGGCGACGAACACGGCGCGAAGTCGTGATGTTATAATCGCCCCTGTGAAGCACTGGAAACGAAAGCCGTCATTGATGCTCGTGCTGGTCGTGGCGCTGATTGCGCTACTGCCGCTGCTGGCCGTGCTGCAATTCCGCTGGCTCGGCGAAGTCAGCCGCGCCGAGCACGACCGCATGCAAGCAAGCCTCAAGACCGCCGTCGCCAATTTTACACAGGACTTTGATCGCGAACTGTCGCGCGCCTGCTTGAGCCTGCGCATGGACGCGCGCACCGAGCATCAGCGCGACTGGCAGACTTACGCGCGCCGCTACGATCAATGGGCGCAGTCCGCGCCTTATCCGCAACTGGTCAGCGGTATCTATCTCGTCGAGCCCGCTGCCGGTCAGCCCACCGCGCCGGGCCGCTTGCAGGCTTACCGCTTTGAGCGCGCCGCGCTGAGCTTCACGCCGACGGATTGGCCCTCTGGGCTGCAACCCCTGCGCGCCCGACTAGAGCAGGAGTACGAAGCCGCGCTTCAGTCGTCGCGTTTCATCTATCGATCTGCCGTTGAGGTAATAGACGGCGATGCGACGGCGCTCGTCATGGCGGTCGCCGACCCGCTTATGCTCGAACAGCCCGGCCTGACGCCGCCTGTTCCTGTCACCAGCCAGGTCATCGTTACCCTTGATGCTGATTTCATCCGCGACCAGATGATTCCACGCCTGGCGGCGCGTTACTTCACGGGCGGCGACGGCCTGGATTACCGGCTCGTCATCACGCGGCGCGATGATCCGGCCAGTGTAATCTATCAAACAGAGAGCGGCGCGGCGGCGAACATCCTGGCGGCGGCTGATGCCACCGGCGCGCTGTTTGGCGTGCGCGCCGAAACGCCGGTTCGCATTGAAGGCGTCACTCGCGAGATCGAGCAATCTACGACGACGACCGGCGGCAAGAAAGAGCATACTGCCGTCCGCTTCTTCAATCTGGCGATGAAGCGTGATGGCGTTCTGGTCAAAAGCGCCCTCGACAAAGACAGACTGCCGGACGCTCCGGCGGGCGATACGGAAGCGGGGCGCTGGCGGCTGGCGCTTCAGCACCGTGCCGGCTCGCTCGATGCCGCAGTCGGCGCGGCGCGGCGGCGCAATCTCGCCGTCAGCTTCGGCATCTTGCTGCTGTTGAGCATCAGCATCGCCATGATTCTGGTATCGACGCGGCGAGCCGAGCGCCTGGCCCGCCAACAGATGGAATTCGTCGCTGGCGTTTCGCACGAGATGCGCACGCCGCTGGCGGTCATCTGTTCGGCGGGCGAGAACCTCGCCGATGGCGTCATCGAAGAAGGCGAGCAGGTTCGCCGCTATGGCTCGCTGATCGAAAGTGAAGGCCGGCGGCTATCGGCAATGATCGAGCAAGCCCTGGAATTTGCCGGCATTCAATCGGGCCGCAAAGCCTACGCGCTGCGACCGGCGGACGCCCTTGAGGTAATCGGAAGCGCGCTGGCGGCCTGTGCGCCGCTCATCAAAGAAGGCGATTTCACGGTTGAAAAACAGCTTGCCGCCAAGCTTCCGCCGATTGCGGCAGACGCAGCGGCGCTCAGCCGTGCGGTGCAGAATCTGTTGAACAATGCGATGAAGTATGGCGGCGACAAACGCTGGATTCGTGTGACCGCAAAGGCCGCGGCTGATGAAGTGCAGGTGATAGTCGAAGACCGCGGCTTAGGGATTGCCGCAAGCGACTTGCCGCACATCTTCGAGCCGTTTTATCGCAGCGCCGAAGTCACCGCGGCACAGATTCATGGCAACGGCCTGGGGCTGAGCCTGGTCAAGCACATCGTCGAAGCGCACGGCGGGCGCGTCCGCGTTCAGACAACCGCCGGGCGCGGCAGCGCTTTCACTCTGATCTTGCCGGCCTTGATGCAGGAGTCAGCGGACAGGAGCCAGGAGTCAACGGACAGGAGTCAGGAGTCAGGAGTCAGAAGGCAGAATGAAGAAGGAAGTCGGCGCAGCGAGTCCGCTTATCGCGAGTCCGCTTGTCCGCCGCCGCTTTCATTCTGACTTCTGACTTCTGACTTCTGACTTCTATTGATATGACCAAGCGCATTCTGCTTATCGAAGACGAGCCCGGTCTGGTGCTGACCCTCAGCGACCGCCTGAGCAAAGAAGGCTACGCGGTCGAGGCGGCGCGCGACGGCGAAACCGGTTTGCAGCGCGCTGCGACCGAAGGCTTCGACGTCATACTGCTCGACGTGATGCTGCCGCGCAAGAACGGCTTTGACGTTTGCCGTGACCTGCGCCAACAGGGCGTGCGGACGCCTGTGCTGATGCTGACGGCGCGCGGTCAGGTGGTGGATAAAGTCGTCGGTCTGAAGCTCGGCGCCGACGATTATTTGACCAAGCCCTTCGAGATGATCGAGCTGCTGGCGCGCATCGAAGCGCTGCTGCGTCGCGCCCCGGCGGCAACGCTTGAGGCCGTCGAGGCCTATCAATTCGGCAAGGTGCGCATTGACTTTCGCAAAGCCGAAGTGACGCGCGACGGCCAGTCGGTCGAGTTGTCGGCGCGCGAGTTCGCCCTACTGCGCTATTTCATCGAGCACCGCGAATCGGCCATCACTCGCGACACATTGTTGAATGAAGTGTGGGGCTATCACGCCATGCCCTCGACGCGCACCGTTGATGTGCACGTCGCATGGCTGCGCCAGAAGCTCGAAACCAATCCGCGCCACCCGCAATATATCCTCACCGTCCACGGACTCGGCTATAAATTCGTCGGCTGAAGAAGGCCGCTTGCGTCCAGGTGCCGCGTATGGCAGACTGGCGGCGATTTAGCGGGAGGCAGACGATGTTCGGATTGATGAAGGCGCGTACCTGTGCGCTCTCACCGGAGTTAAAACGCCAGCGCCGCTTGCATTACTGCGGGACATGCAAAACCATCGGCGGGCTCTACGGCCAGGCGTCGCGGGCGCTGCTCAATCACGACACGGTCTTTCTCGCCGAGCTGCTGTCGGCGCTGTCGGGCACAGACCGCCAGCTCGATCAGTGGAACCGCGCTTACCAGAGTTATAACTGCCTGGCGCTGCCTCGTGACACGACGGCCATGCCGCTGGTGCTGCAATACGCGGCGGCGGCAACATTGACGCTCGCTGAATTCAAGCTCGCCGACCACCTGACGGATTCAAAGCAGCGCCGCTGGCGCATCGCCCGCCGCGTCTTCTCGAAGGGATTCCTGCGGGCCGCCGCGCAACTGCGGCAGTGGGATTTTCCGGTCGCCGAATTGCGCCGCGCCCTCTTATCACAAGAAACTCGCGAGGCGCAGGCGCTCTCTGCCACAACCGCGCCGGACACCATGCTTGACGAACTGGCGGAGCCGACGGCGACGGCGACGGCGCTGTTTATGACGCACGGCACACAACTCGCCGGCGTCGCTTCGGTCACAGAGACCATGCGGCGCATCGGTCGGTCGTTCGGCGGTCTGGTCTACTGCCTCGATGCTCTCGAAGATTATGAGAAGGACGCGCAGCGCGGCGACTTCAACGCTCTTCGCGCCGCCTTTCATCTCACCGACGAGCGATTGCCCGTGGAGATTCGCAAGCAGGTCGCCGACAAAATCTGGTCGCTTTCGGCAGAAGTCGAAACGGCGCTTGCCGCCTTGCCGATTGAGCCGGCACGCGCACAGCTTTTCGCCATCCGCTTGCAGCAGAACCTGACGTCGCGGCTCGGCGCGCGCCTGCCGGTTGTCGCTCACGCATGCCATGTGAAGCAGGCTGCAAAGAAGACCATAAGCGAGCGCTGGCGCGATGCGGTCGCCACTGGAAGGGCGCTCACTGAAAAACGTGCCGCTACACGGCAGTCATCGTTTGCGGCGCGAATCAGTTCGCCGCTGATTTTCGTCTCGGTGTTGCCGATCACTTTTCTTTTCCCACAGCAAGCGGCGCAGGCCGGCTCTTATCGCGAATGCCTCGGGCTCGGCTTGAATCTGATGGCGCTGGGCGGGCTGGCGGCGGCGGTCGCCGGGCGCTTGCGCTTTGCCTCCGGCGGCTCGGATGTCGAAGCGGCGATCAACGAAGCGATTGGCAAAGGCAAACGCGGGCGCAAAGCGGCGGCAGCCGGTGGTGGCAGCGGCGCTGGTTCGGGCGGCGATTCGGGTGGTAGTTCTTGCTTTTGCTGCTGTGATGGCGGCTGCTGCGATTGCGGCGATTGTTGTGATGGCTGTGACGGGTGCAACTGCTGCGACGGCTGTGACTGCTGTAGCGGCTGCGGCGATTGTTGCAGCGGCTGTGACTGCTGAGCTACCAGCGTCACTTGCAGGCGAGGGGTTATCGAACGCGGCTCTTCCAGTGGCCGATGATCAGCGCGACGATGACGCCGGCGAGTGCCGCTGCAAGGCCCCAGCTTGCGGCGTTGCGCCAGATGGGCGGCTTGCTGCCGCCGCCGGCGACGATTCGGTCTACCAGATGCGTCTTTGCCGTCATCAGCGGCGACGTGTTGTTGGTCTTCACTTCTTCTAATTCCGATTCAATCTTGATAGCTGTATCGCGCGTTGTCGGTGATGACTGCAACTGCTTGAGCTGCTCTTCAAGCTGCTGCTGACGCGCCAGGTGCGGGCGCATCGCCTCCTCATAAATCTGCGCGTGCCAAGCGACGATTTCGTCGGCCATGGCCTGTGCAAAGCGCACCGATTGATCGGGATTATCAGTCGTCGCCACGATGCGAATCAGGATGGCGTAACGCGCATGAGGCACGCCGCTGACGTACGCCTCGGCCTGCACGGCGCGCATCAGTTGCTTGGGCGCTATCCCCATCTTGCCTGCCAGATCGTGGATGAAGCCCGGACTGTTGGCGGTCTCGGCGGTGATGAATAAATCCTTGAGCGGCTGATTCCAGACGCGCCCGACTTCAACCAGCGCCGTCGTTTCGTATGAAGCGGGCTGGCGGTTGGCCATGAAGGCCGCAACGCCTGTCGCCAGCAACGCCAGCAGGATGATCCACCATTTCGCTCGCCACACCGCCAGTACATAGCGGTCGAGGCGAATTTCGTCTGCGCTCATTTCTGTACTTGTCATAATAGGATTCTGAAGTCAGGAGTCAGGAGTCAGAAGACAGAATGGAAGAGGAAGTCGGCGGCAGTGCGTACACTTGTCGCGCCTTCCAAATTCATTCTGACTCCTGACTTCTGACTCCTTCTAATATAGACCGCGAGATCGGCGACCGCGCCGAGGCGGCGGTAATATTGGTCGATGAACTCGCGGGTCTTCTCGGTCGCGGCAATCTCCTGCACGATGACGAGCTTCGGCTGGCGCTCGCTGATCATCTGCATCACACTATCGCGCTCTGCACGGCTGATACCGACCGAGCGCCACCACAAGAAGCGCGTCGGGTTGCGGCGGGCCGCGAGAAAGTAGAGCGCGCTGGCGCGTTGCGAAAACGAAAAGATCGGCTCGTCCGCCGTGCTGTTGTCTTGAATCAGCTTGACCAGCCCATCAACCAGCGCGGCCTGTTGCTGGCCGACCAGGATGCCGCGCCCGCGCTCAATGGCCAGCTCGTGACGATTCACGAAGCGGAAGTGGCCATCGAATTGCGGTCGCCACGTTGCCTGCCAGCCGGTGACAACGAGCAACAAGACCGGCAGCAGAATCACCAGCCAGCCGGCGCGCGGCGTGGCTGCGAGCTGGGGTCGCAAGCCGCTTTCGATCACGGGCCGCGCCCGCAGCAGGGCGACCAGCAACAGCAAGAAGACCGGCGGCAGCACACGCACCAGATGATAGTAATCGGCGCGCGGGAACATCTCCAGGTAAACGCCCAGCGCGTACAGCATCACTGTGAGCATTGCGCCGTTGCGGTGCCACCACTCTCGCCGCGCCTCGCGCGTTTGAAACTTGCTCGCTATCACCTGCCGCGTGGCATTCAGCCGATCCCTTAACGCCAGCCCGTCGCTTGATGAACGAAATGCCCGCGCGCCCGGCCACAGTACCGCTGCCACCGCCAGCGCGAACAACGCCGGCGGCAGGTAAGCGACCGCCGCAGTCGCCGACTGCTTGAAGATGAAAGCCCGACCGGGCCATAAGATCAGCGCCGCCATCAACAATGTCATCAGCGTAACGAAAGCCGCTAAGTAGCGCGGCGCTCGTTTAATGATAATCACTACGCCAATGATAGTGACCGCAAGGCCGAGCGCCAGCGGCCAGAGCTGTTTCGGCGACGGCAAGCCGATGGCGCGCGATTCGCTGTAAGCAGCGGCGTGGTGCCGGAAGTGCTCGACCATTGCGCCGAGCGCGTGCTGCGAATAAAGATAAATCGCCATCGCGGCGACAACAGAGCCAAAGCTGATTAAGTAGATCGCCGCGCGCTGCACTAATCCGCGGGCCATCTCGCCGCGCGTAGGGTAAGCGCCGACCGTCCATTCGCGCAGCGCCAGGGCGATCAGACTACAGCCCATCACAAAGACGCCGACGTTGTGCTTGAAGAGAAAGACCCCGCCTGCCGCCAGCCCTCCGAGCAACAGCCAGCCGGCGCGCGATGACCGATCGTAATTGAGCGCACAGAGCAGGCCCGCGAGCGCCAGCGGCATGAAGTAAATATCCGGGTAAGGATTGAACAGATGCTCGTAGCCGAGCCATGCAACCGTCAGCGCCACCGGCAGCAAGGCCAGCCAGAAGCCTGCGAGCCGCCGCGCCAGATGATAGATCAGCGCCAGCGTCAGCAGTCGCGTGATCAGCAGCCCGGCGCGCACGGTCAGTAGCGTCACGCCGAACCACTTCATTAGCAGCGCGTTCAGCCAGAGAATGCCCGGCGTGTAGTTGAAGAGAAAATCGCGGTAAGGCACTTCGCCTTGCAGCACGCGCTCGGACGGCGCAACGCTGTAGCCGATGACGGCCAGGCCCAGCCCGCGGCGATAGAACAACCCATAACAGATCGCTCCCGCAACCAGCGTGATGACGAGCGGCAACCGGTCGGCAAGCGCCCGGCGGCGCGCGCTCGTCTTGTCTTGCTCAATCTCCTGTTCGCTCGTTGCCATTGCGTTCATCAGCCGCCGTCATCAGCGCTTGTTGAAGACGTAAACTTTTTCACGTCCCCCCGGAATCAAGAAAGCGCGATCAAGCTGTTCAGCGTAGGCGGCGAAAAAATCGTCCAGCGTCTGCTCGGTGAAGCGGTGCGGCTGCGCTCCTGAGCCGGGATCGGTCAGATGCCGCGCGATCCATCGCATCAAGGGCCACTGGCTGTTTGCCAGATTGCGGATCGGCTCGGCAATGATCACCTGCCGGCGAGCCGCTGCAAACATGCGCTCGACCACGGGCAGGGCATCGGGTAAGAAATCATACAATGCGCCCTGCATGATGATGTAATCGGCGGGCGGCAACGGCTCATCTTTGCGCAAGTCCCAGACCTGTCCCAGGCCGCCGCTGCTGACCAGTTGCTCGATGAACCCGGCGTTGATGTCGAGCCCCGTATAGCGCACGCCCCTTTGCCGCAGGTGGCGCTTGAACAGAATCGGCGGGCCGCAACAAAGGTCAAGCACACTTGCGCCCGTGGCAATCAATTCAGCGATGACGCGGTAACGCGAGTCGAGGTGGCGGCCATAGAGCGTACGCATGACCAGTTGATAAAGCGGCGTGCTTTTATAGATCAGACTGGTTGCCAAAGCTCACCTCTTGCCGGGCCATCCGCGGTTGCTCGGTCGGCTCGCGGTTGATCACTTCGCGGATGGCCGCCTGCGGCTTGTTGTTGACGCGCAGATAGGTCTGTCCGGTGTATTCGCCGAGGATGCCGAAGAAGACCATCTGAATGCCGCCGACCAGCAGCAGCGCAACCATCAACGACGCCCAGCCGGCCACCGCATTCGAGAAGGCTTCGGGGAAGAGCAGGCGGTAGCCGATGACGACCAGCGTCAGCACCAATCCGAGGAAGGCGAAGCTGAAGCCGAACCAGGTGACCAGCCTGAGCGGCTGCACCGAAAACGAGAAGGCCAGCCGCGCCCAGACTCTGACCGATCCCCAGAAGGTGTAAGTGCTGCGGCCAGCGAAACGCGTGTGATGCTCGACCGGCAGTTGCGTGATGCGCGAAGTCACCTGGAACAGCAATCCGTCTACATAAGGGCGCGGGCCGTCATAGGCGCAGATCAGCTCGGCGACTTCATGGTGGATGACTTTGTAAGGCGACAGGTAGATCGCTTTCGGCTTGTGGATGACCCATTCGGCGACCTTGCCGTTGAACCAGCTGCCCAGGTTCTTCCATGCTTTCTGTCGCTTGACGCGAAAGTCTGCGTAGACGACATCATAGCCTTCTTCGGCTTTGTCGAGCAGCGCCGGCAAATCGCGCGGGTGGTGTTGCAGGTCGTCATCCATGATGGCGACATAGCGCCCGCGCGCCAGCCGCAGGCCGGTCATGATGGCGTTGTCCTGTCCAAAGTTGCGGCGCAAATCCACACCGATGATGTTGGCGTGGTCGCGGCACAGAGCGCGGATGACCTTCCACGACTGGTCGGGCGAGCAGTCGTTGACGAGGACGATTTCATACGTTCGGCCCGCCGGAATAAGCGCCTGCTCGATGGCGCTGACGAGCGCCGGCAAGCAATCCGCGCTGCGATAAACCGGGATGACGACCGACAGGTCAGGGGCCGGCGCGGACGCGCCAGCCTCGGTCGCGCGGCTCATGGTGCGGATTCCTCTGGCTGGCCGGCGGCCAGAACGTAAGGCTGGCGGTTGTCTGCCGATGTCTGTTTCAGGAAGGCCGCGACTTGCTCGACGACTTCGACCTGCTCATCCGTGGTGATGTCGTTGAAGAACGGCAGCCTGAGCAAGCGGGCGCTCAACTGGTCGGTTACCGGAAGCTGACAGTCACCGAAGCGTTTGCCGAAAGGTGAAGAGTGCAGTGGCACATAATGAAAGACTGCTTGAATGCCTTGCGCTTGTAGGTGGGTCATCAACCCGTCGCGCATCGAAGCCGTCGGCAGCAGGATGTAGAACAGGTGGTAATTGCTTTCGCAGTCGTCGGGAATCGTCGGCAAGCCGAGCAGACCGGCGCGCGCCAGCGGCTCAAGGCGGCGCTGATAGAAGTCATAAATCTCGCGCCGCCGCCGCGTGATGGCGTCCATCTGTTCCAGTTGCGCGTAGAGGAAGGCGCAGACGATTTCGCCGGGCGCAGACGAGCAACCCACATCAACCCATGTGTACTTGTCGACTTCGCCGCGCAAGAACTGTTTGCGGTTGGTGCCCTTGTCGCGGATGATCTCGGCGCGCTCGATCAACTCGGGCGCATTGACCGTCAGCGCGCCGCCTTCGCCGCAGTGATAGTTCTTGGTGTAATGAAAGCTATAAGCGCCGAGGTGGCCGATGGCTCCCAAAGGTTTACCGCCATAGAAAGCGTTGACGCCTTGCGCGGCGTCTTCGATCACCAATAAGCCGTGCGCCGCCGCGGTCTGCATCACTTCATCCATCGCGCCGCCGACGCCGGCATAGTGAATTGGGATGATCGCCCGCGTGCGCGGCGTGATGGCCGCTTCGATCAAGGTCTCGTCGAGGTTGAGGGTGTCGGGCCGTATGTCAACAAAGACCGGCTGTGCGCCGCAGCGAATCACGGCGTTAGCGGTCGAAGAGAAGGTGAACGACGGCATGATGACTTCGTCGCCCGGCTCCAGGTCGCAGAGCATCGCCGCCATTTCGAGCGCCGTCGTTCCCGAAGGCGTAATCAGCACTTTGCGGATGCCGAAGCGCGTTTCGAGCAACTGGGTGCAGGCTTGCGTAAAGTGGCCGTCCGAAGCGACGTTGCCGGCGTCGAGAGCTTCGGCAATGTAATCGCTCTCTTTGCCCACCAGGAAAGGTTTATTGAAGGGTATTCTCGACGGCATCGCGAAGTCTCAAGATCAGATCGAAGCGTAATATAGCGCATCATGGCCGCGTCGGGCAAATTGCGCCGACGGCGCGCACGGCACGGGTAATCACGCTGGCGCGGGTCTCGCCGGGTGCGATATTCTACAAAATCAAAACCAACGCAGCAGGGGATGCCTTCAGGTTGCGCGCCGTCCGACTGGCCGAATGATGGAACTGAAAAAGAGGCTGACATCGAATCTCGACTTGACGCTGCTGGCCGCGGTTGTCGCCGGATTCAGCGCGGTCGCGGCGCAGCGCCTGGGCTCGGTGCCGGTGCCGGACACCGGCGACGAAGCGATGATCCTGCAAGTCCCCTACGAGATTCTCTACCGCGGCAAATTCGCCTGGCCAATGTACCGTTATCTCGGCGGCAATATCGAAAACGCCTGGCATTCGTTCAGGCCGATTTACTACTGGCTGATGACCGGCTTCTTCAAGCTCTTCGGCTGGGGGCTGGTGCAGGGGCGCGCCTTCAATCTGCTGGCGGCGGCCATCGCATTAGTGATTCTTTACTTCATAGGCCGGCGGCTCTTTGGCTGGCCGAGCGGCCTCGTCGCCGTGCTGATGGTCGCCGCTGATCCGAACTTCGTCGAGCGCAGCCGCATGGTGCGCAACGAATGTGTCGCCATGCTGTTCGTCCTGCTCGGCTATTACCTTTACGAAATCGCCGAAGCGCGCAAGCAGGCGCGCTACTACGTCGGCGCGGGACTGGCGGCGGGCGCGAGCGTGATGTGTCACACCAACGCGCTCTACATTCTGGCGGCGATCTTCCTGTTGATGGTCATCCGGCGCGGCTGGCGTTTCTATTCGAGCGGCGCGATCTATCAGTTTCTTGGCGGCGCATTCGCCGTGATGGCTTACGAGATCGTTTATGATCTGGTCGGTTACGCCACCGTGCGTCAGCAGTATCACGGCGACAAAGCGCACTTCGGATTGCTTGAAGCTGACGGCGTGTTGAGCAACCTTGTGAACGAGCAGGCGCGGTATCGCGTCTGGTATTCCGGCGGCGAGCTGTCAATCAATGTGCCTTTGATCTTGCTGCACCTGTTTCAATTGCTCCTGGTGGTTGCGCTCGTCTATCTGGCTATCCTCGGCGTGCGACGTTGGCGGCCCGGCGATTGGATCACGGATGCGCGCGTGCGTGTGCTGATCGTCACCGTGCTGGCCATGCTCTTCATCGCGCTGGTGACCGGCGCAAAGCGCAAGTATGTCATCTATATGCCGTATCTGACGCCGTGGTTTGGCCTCTGTGTCGGCATCTTGCTGCGCGATGGCTGGTCGCGGATTCGCCAATGGCAATTCGCCGAAGCGGCGACGACGAAGACAGCGCAACGGCTGGCGACCATCGGGCTGGTGTTGATCGTCTCGGCTTACGGCCTGCTGCTGGTCAGGCAAGAAGCAAAGTTCGTTGCCGGCGTGCGCAATCCGAACCTCGCGTCTTTTGAAGAAATGAGCCTTGCCTTGCGCGACGTGGTGCCGGAAGTCGTCTGCCCTGTGTCGGTGATGTACCCGGTCATGTGGCTGGCCTTTCCCGAAGCCGACCGCTGCTATGCCAGCATGGAGCGGCGCATGGCCGACCTGATTGATATAGACGGCAAAGATTATGCCTTGATTCTGCCGGCGGATCAGCACCCGGTCTGGTTGAAAGACGCCGACGAAAACTATCACCTGCTGGGTGAAATTCAGAACACGCCTTATGGCGACTTCCGCATTTATTACACCGGTACAGAGGCGCGCTACCGCGAGCTTGCGCCGAAACGCTATCGGTTCTTCGGCAAGCGGCGCGGCTATGTCAATTTAACCGCGCCGGCTGAATTGCGAGATCAATCATTGCCGTGATCGGCGGGGCATCGCGCAATCAAATGTCAGAGAGCTTATCGAAAATGCAGGCGGCGAGCGCGTCGGATGAAGCGTCCGCGGCGGGTGCGTGGTGGCGGCGTGCGCGCAACGTTCGCGCTTTCTGGCTGGCGCTGGCGGCGTTCGCCATTGGCGTCGGCGTGATGCTGCTGCACCATCCGGGCCGTCTAGCAGAGCGCGGCGATCTGGCCATCTGGGATTATGTCGCGCAATCGATCCTGCGCGGTCAGGTGCCCTATCGTGACGTGGTTGAGATCAAGATGCCGGCCAGCGCTTATCTGAGCGCGATGGCGATGGCCGTAGGCCGCAGCGCCGGGATGCAAGACATTGCCGCCGTCCGTCTGCTTCAGGTCTTGCTCGTCGGCTTGCTTTCAGCCGTGACCTTTCTTGTCGCCGAAGCCTACTTGCGCAATCGGCTGGCCGCCATCATCGCCTTCCTGATTCCGCTGCTGCCCGATCATCTGGTGGTCATGATTGCGGGGACACAGCCGAAGCTGCCGATGATTCTGTTTGGCATGCTGAGCTTGCTGCTGATCGCCAGAGATAAGCCGTTGTGGGCGGGCTGCTGCTCGATGCTCGCGTGTTTGTGCTGGCAGCCGGGATTGATGTTTACGGGAACGGCAGTGCTGATCTTCTCGCGCTACCTGACGAGCTGGCGCGACGGGCGGGCGCTGAAGGCGATGCTTGGCGCGCTGATGCCGCTCGCCGTGCTGTTGATTTATTTCGCCGCCGTCGGCGCATTGTCTGACCTGTGGACATGGACGATGACCTTTAACGCCAGCGTCTATGCGCCGCGACAGGTGAAAGCGCCGTTGAGCGCCCTGGCGTTTATCTGGAAGATCAGCCGTCAGCAGCTCGGCGCTGACATCATCGCTGTCCTTCTGAGCGCTGCGGGACTGATCGGCTTCGGCGTCGAGCGGCTGCGTGCCCGCCGCAAGGGCGGCGGCCTGGCATCAGCCGATCACTTTCTTGATGCGCTGTTGATGCCGCCGCTGATTTATTTCGCCTTCTGCGTCGTCAACTTTCAAGGTGGCCCCGACCTGTTGCCGCTCTTTCCATTCTTCGGCATCTTCGCCGCATGGCTGGTGATGGCAATCAGCCGTTTCCTGGCGTCGAGCCCTATGGTCAACAACGCGCTCGCCACGGGATTACCCACCGTTGCGCCGGTGATGGCTATCGCGCTGCTCTTAGCCATCTTGCTGATGCGCGGGCTGAGCTACAGAGGCGAATCCGAGATGACCCTCGAAGATCAGCGCCGCGACTTTCAAGCCATCGCTGAGCGGCTCGCGCCACAGGATCAAATTTACGTTCACGGCACTCTGGAAATTCTCGTGCTGCTCGACCGCACGAACCTGAATCCCTACATTATGTTTGACGAAGGCAAAGATGATTTCATCATGGCAAGAAAGTATGGCGGCTCGTTTCGCGCCTTCCTGGACGAGCTGACAGCTGCCGCGCCCCGAATCATCTCGCTGTCGCGCCTGAAACACGTCACGCACGGGGCCGAGTTCGAGCGCTGGGTTCTGGAGCGTTATGATGTGCTGCCTGTGAGCGGCTATGATGACATCTACGTCCGCAAAGCAGAGTGAGAACGATTCAGAAATGGTCGAGGAAGTTTCAAGCCCGTCAATGACACCAATGGCGCAAGCCGCGCGCCGCTTACAAGCGTTCTGGTCAGAGCAGGTCGAGCATGCGTCCACGCGCCGGCTGGCGGTCATCGCCTTTGTTCTAGGCGCGCTCGTCATGCTGGCCTATCGCCCGTGGCGACAGTTCGAAGCGGGCGACACGGCGGTTTATGATTACATCGCGCAATCAATCCTGCGCGGCCAGATGCCCTATCGTGATGTCGTCGACATCAAGGGGCCGCTCGGCCCTTACCTGAGCGCCGCGGCAATGGCCGTAGGTCGTGTGGTCGGCCTTCGCGACATCATCGCCGTGCGCCTCTTTCACATGCTGATGATCGGGCTGCTCAGCGCCGTGACTTATCTGGTTGCTGAAATCTATCTGCGCAATCGGCTCGCCGCCATCATCGCTTTCCTGGTGCCGTT
>JBJMGU010000274.1:0-6757 GCA_045807765.1 Blastocatellia bacterium | reverse complement strand
ACCCGCGGGTGTTAATTTGCGCGCCGGGCGAAGTCAGCCAGATCGAGCGCCGCGCCCTGGAAGATGCCGCAGGCCGAGCCGGGGCCAAACATGTTGATATCGTCGAAGAGCCCATCGCCGCGGCCATCGGCGCGGGCTACGATATTCAGTCGGGACGCATCTTCATGCTGGTAGACATCGGCGGCGGCACGACAGACATCGTCGTCCTCGGCTTCGGCGGCCCCGTCCACCTGACCACCCTGCGAGTCGGCGGCGCAAAGATGGACGAAGCGATTGCGCAATACATCCGTCATGCTCACTGTCTGGAGATTGGCGAGTTGACCGCCGAGCGCGTCAAGATCGAGATGGGCAGTGCCGAGCGCGCGGCCAGCGACCGCGAGTTTGAAGTCAGGGGCCGCGATGTCAGAAGCGGCCTGCCCGCTGCGGTTTCAATTACCAGCGCTGAGATTCAGGCGGCCTTAGCGCCGGTCATCGAAGAGATTATCCGAGGGATTGATTGTGCCCTCGAAGAATTGCCCGCAGAGGTCTCTGCCAGCCTGCTCGAATCTGGAATGGTGTTGACCGGCGGCGCTTCGCAATTCGCCGGGCTGGTTGAGCGCATCAGCAAAGAGACCGGGCTCAACGTGCGACAGCCCAGCTCTGATGCGCAAAGCCTCGCAGTCCTGGGGGCCGGCAAGCTTTTCCGTGACGGCAACTTCACTTCGATCAAAGAGCTGATGCTCAAGCGCAACGCCACCAGGCTGTTTGAAGAACATGACCGCAGGCATTCAATAGATCAGGCGGCATAGTCAAAGAATGAAGCGCAAGCGATTCAAGGCCGGCGGCCCTTCAGCCCCTAGCCGCATGGATTGTCGGAGTTGGCGCGGGATAGAACCTATCGCCTCGCCAGTCTCACCAGTACGGCTCGTGCCTCTTCAACTGTATTGATCGGGGAGTCGAAATCGATCCTCAGCTTCCGCTTATCTGCCAACATATCAAATCCTTCGCTATCGATGCCCGTCATGATTACTGCATTCGCCTTGACGCCTTTTAATACCTCGCAATAATGAGACAAGGCTTGCTGGTGATCTTGATTCATATGCTCGACTATACCCTTTTCGGCTTCACGGAAAGGGTTGCCGGCGAGCATCGCCCCTGGTTCAATCCAGTATATTTCTCCAAATCCGCCAATAAAGCGCGCCCTCCGCAATTGGATTCGATAGAACGAAAAGTCATGCGTCTCGAAGTAGGAGGCGGCGGAAGGGAAATAGCGCAGATAGCGAAGGCGTCGGTCTGTATCGGGTGGCGGGATTAATTCCGCGTCTCCGACCCAGGTAAGGCGGCTGCTTGCCTGTGGATCATCAGCGCCCTGATCAAAGACCGTCAGCGATACCTTATTGTTCCGCTTAATATTGCGGGTATGCTGGGCAATGTCACTGATGAGCAGAGTGGGCAAGCCATCATAGTCAAGAACATAGGGAACAATTGAGCCGAACGGGTAGCCTTCGACATCTACTGAATGCGTAGAAAGCACACCCATACTCTGGTGGTTCAGCAATCGCCTTGCCGTCAATGCGGAGTCTGACATGCTGCTATTCTACCTGACTCTCTATAGCGGTTCGCAAATGCATTGCGCCTTAGCCACGAAGGCACCAGGGCACAAGGCATCACGATCTCTTTTGTGTGTCTTCGTGGCTTCGTGGCTTGGTGGCAATCCCTCGCTACCTTTTCGGAGCCGGCGATTTTTGCAAGCCAACCAGGGAAGCGGGGAAATCCCACGCCATCAGAGTCTGCTCGATTGCGGGGCCATTCTCTTTTAGCCAGGCGCTCATTTCCGGTCCGACCGCTTTTCCATACAATCGGTGAGAATAGATGATCGAAACCCCTTTGCCATTGACCAGCTTAAATCTTGCCTGGACAGCCTCCAGAAAAGTGGGCCTGCCAAAAACTACAGCGATCAGATGTTCAGCCGGTTTGTCGGTGGTTCGGGGCACAGAAGAGGTTCTCAGAACGATGCCTTTTTGACTCTTATAGTTCTCAAGAACCTGGTTCGCGACCAGCGCCAGGCCATCGCCATCCATGACCTGTTGGTAAACGTTGATTGAGAGCATGTCGGCCCACTTTGAAAGGTCTTCTTGCCCAGGGGGAGTAAATTCATGCAAGTCATTCTGTGACCAGCGATGGACGTATTCCGTGTGATTGAAATTCAGGGTTGTCTTACCTTTGCTATTGGCTTCCTTCTGTGTGGCCCCACCTGTGGCGCAAACTGAACATAGAAAGATGAGTACAAAATAGAGAGATATTCTCGGCATTGCGTGACCTCCTAAAAGGATGGGCGCAGAGCGACCCTCTGCGCCCGTTCGTCTATGGCCGCCGGCCCGGACGGGTTGCGCCGGACGTGAACGGCTCCCTGGCTACTGAGGCAGCGTGATGCGGCCACCGCCATTAATGAATGCCACGCCGCTGTCGCGCATCTGCTTGTTCAACCCGGCAACAGACTCGTCGAGGAGCTTGTTCACCTGATCGACGAACGTCTTCAATTCAGCCGCTGCTTCATTGATGCGTCGCACGTCGTCCTGAGTCGGCGCCGCCGTGTAGCTCTCCAGCCCGAACGTCAGGCTGTTGATGCGCCCCTGCAAAGGGCTCGGCTCATCCGGCAATGGCGGACCGGCATTCCCCGGCGTCGCCGTCACCCCTGTGAGCTTTTTGAGCAAGTCGTCTACCTGATCTGAGACCGACTTGACGGCGGTGTTCACTTCCGCTGATACACCAGGAGTCTTTTTCAGCGAATCCTGCAACGTGGTCAACTGCGCCTTCAGGTTTTGTAACGAGCGTCGCGACTGGCCCGCGGCGCGCTGCATGGCGAAGGTCTTCGCCTGGGCCTCCGCAAGCTGCGCGCGGTCGGCGTCACTAATCTGAATGCGCGGGTCCTCTTCGACCCTGACGGTCTTCGCTAGCTGATGGCCTGCGACGGAGATGGTCACCGTGTAATCGCCGGGTGCGGCCTTCAGCCCGCGCGGGCCGAAGCCGAAGCCGCCGCCACCACCGCCTTCACCTCCTCCAGCAGGCGACTCCGGCGGCACAGCGGGCGCGCCGCGCAGATCCCAGACGACGCGATTCACCCCCGCTTCCTTCGGGCCAGTTAGCTCTCGCACGGTCTTGCCGCTCTTATCGGTGATCTTCACCTTCACGTCGTCCTTAGCTTTTTCTTTGAGGTAGTAGTTGATCACGGCTCCGTATGGCGGGTTGGGTGCCGTGAACATCTTGTGGCCGGTGACGCTGCCGCGGTTGTAGAGACGATAGTGGATGCCCGGCTGAATGTCGAAGAGCGTTGCGTCGGCGTTTCTCACGCCGTCCGACATCTGCTCGAACGGCGTCAGGTCGTCTAGTATCCAGACAGACCTCCCGTGGGTGCCGAGCACGAGGTCGTTATCACGCGGGTGTATCTGGATGTCATCTACCCGCACCATCGGCAAGTTCCCTTTCAGGCGCGTCCAATGCCCGGCGTGGTCGAACGAGACATAGGCGCCGAATTCCGTACCCAGAAAGAGCAGGTTCTGATTGCGCGGGTGCTCGCGGATCACTCGGCAGGTCACACCATTCGGCAGATCGCTTCTAATGGCTTTCCACGATTCTCCGAAGTCCGTGCTGCGGAAAACATACGGCGTGTAATCGTCGCCGCGGTGTCCGTCGAAGGTCACATAAACCGTGCCTTCGGCGAAGCGCGACGGCACGACGCGGCTGACATAGGTGTCTTTCGGTACGCCGGGGACTTTGCCTGTGAGGTTCTTCCACGACTTGCCGGCGTCGCGCGACACTTGCAGGTTACCGTCGTCGGTGCCGGCATAGAGCAGGCCCTCTTTGATAGGCGATTCGGCGAGGGTGACGACCTGAGCGAAGGTCTCCTGGCCGTCGTGGCGCGACAGCATATTTTTATCCGGCAGCGCGCCCATGATCGGCTTCTTTTCGCGGTTCTCGTTCTTCGACAAGTCATCGCTGCGCGTCCAGGAGTCTCCGCGGTCGGTCGAATGAAACACCCGGTTGCCGCCGAAGTAAATCGACCGGTCGTTGTACGACGAGATGACGATGGGCGAGTTCCAGTCGAAGCGGTACTCGGGCTCGCCTGCGGCCGCGACCGGCTTGATGTTGCGGCGCTCGCCAGTCTTGAGCTCCAGGCGGGCGACGTTGCCGTTCTGCGATTCGATGTAGATGATGTTGGGGTCTTTGGGATCAACGACGGAATAAAACCCATCGCCGCCGCCGGTGCGGAACCAGTCGGCGCTGGTGATGCCTTCGGCATTCAGCGTGCCGCTCGGGCCGGCCCAACTGCCATTATCTTGCAGGCCGCCATAGACCATGTAGGGCTTCTGATCGTCTAGCGAGACCTCGTAGAACTGGCCGAGCGGGATCGTGTTGAGGTGATCCCAGGTGTGGCCGCGGTCATAGGATTGGTGAATGCCGCCATCAGAGCCCGCCAGCATATGATTCGAGTTCGCCGGGTCGATCCAGAGCGCGTGGTAATCGCCGTGAATGCGCGTGACGACGTTCTGCACGAACGTCTTGCCGCCATCTTCGGAAATGAGCATTGGCGCGCCGCACATCCAGATGCGCTGATCGTTGTTCGGGTCGATGCGAATCTGGCTGTAATACATGGGGCGGTGGTTCGTGTCGCTCATCTTCTTCCACGTCTCGCCGCGGTCCTCTGAGCGAAACGTCCCGCCTTTGGCGTTTTCGACCACAGCATAAACGATGCTCGGGTTGGCGCGATAGATGTCGATGCCGATGCGCCCGATGGGCGATTCGGTCGGCAGGCCATTGGTCAGCTTTCGCCAGGTGGCGCCGCCGTCGATGGTCTTATAGAGCGCGCTCGATGGGCCGCCGCCGTTGAAGCCGAACGGCGTGCGCCGCCGCTGGTACATCGCCGCGTATAGCGTCAGCGGGCTCTGCGGGTCTATAGCGATGTCGGTTGCCCCTGTGTCTTCGTTGACGAACAGGACGTTCGCCCAGGTCTTGCCTCCGTCGGAGGTTTTAAAGACGCCGCGCTCTTTGCTTGGCCCCCAGAGATGGCCGGTCGCCGCGACATAGGCAATGTTCGGGTCGCGGGGATCGATGACGACGCGCCCGATATGTTTGGTGTCGCGCAGGCCGCAGTTCACCCAGGTCTTGCCGCCGTCCAGCGAGCGGTAAACGCCGTCGCCCCAACTGGAACTCTGCCGGTTATTTGATTCGCCGGTGCCGACCCAGATGATGTTAGGGTCTGATGGAGCGATGGCGACGTCGCCAATCGACGTCGAGCCTTGCTCGTCGAATATCGGCTCGAAGGTGGTGCCGTTGTTGGTCGTTTTCCAGAGGCCGCCGGTGGCCGCGCCGACGTACCAGGTTGTTGGATTGCTTTCGACGACAGCGAAATCGTCGATGCGGCCGCCCATCGTCGCCGGGCCGATGGCCCGCCACTGAAGATGTTTGAATAGCGACTCATCGCGGCCGCCGTTGTCTTCCTGCGCCATGACGCGCGCCGATGTAAGCACCACAAGCAACGCGCAGAGAGCCAGGGCCATCTCGGCAACTCTGTAGACGCGAAGCCTGGTCAATCCGTGTGAGTGCATAAGGTCCTCGTTTAGATGATTTTCCACTGGTCGCTAGGAAAGCCTGATTGGCGCGGCGAAATTATCACCGCCGGGTCTGCGAGTCAAGCAGCGCAGAGCGATTTACCTACTCATTGCCGCGCCTTCAGATCAGCTCAAAATTGGGCGGGCAATGATGACCAGCCGCGATTGATGATCAACCCCAGAATCATGGCGATCAGGGCAGAAAGCGCGGCAATCACCAGTGTCCACCCCCTGTCGCTTAGACGGCCATGCTCCTTTAGCTCTTTCGTTGATTTCCGCTCGAAACCGAGGAGCGCTAACGCGAGAAGAAAGGCGGAAAGGGCGAAACAGTAGACTCGGTGAACCAGAATGAGTTTCAGATGATGGCCGCCATTTACAAAATCAGCAGGCGTCCAAAGCTGATAAAGCACAGGGTTAGAAAGGGGATGGTTATGTCCCTGGCTGATCAGGTAGTAAAGCGCCCCGCCGACGCCGAGGTTAACGGCGTAGGCCAGATATTTATCACGCAACAGCACATTTGCGGCAACCGACGCGGCAATCATAAAAAACACATTCGGAACCGAGATGACGGCGTGAATCGCAATATAGAGGGGCAACTGAAGCGGTGTGTGCCCCTTGTAAATCTGCAACCCGATGGCGCTCAGGACGACCAGCATAATCAGAGAAAGCGAAAGCAGGAATGTGGTTAAAACCTTTGAGAAAAGCAGAACAGAATTCGGCGCAGGCATACCCCATAAGAGCGGCTCGATTCTCAGCTCACGGTCACGGTGCATGATTTCGCCTGTGTAGAAAACCGCGACTCCGAACAGAAATAAAAACAGCGTGCTTGCCGTTCTGCCCGCATAAGTTGCCGAGGTTGAGACTCCGGGGACGACTTCATAGATGGCTAATTCCAGACCGCATAAAAGCATGATGAGCGGCACAACTACAACCAGGCTGCGTTCGGCGCGCAGCAAGCGACATTCGGCTAGGGATGCCGCCATAAATTGTTGGCGGCTGGCTCGCCAGCCTTGAGTGATGGGGTTGACTGGCGGGATTGCTACTTTCTTCGCCGCGCCATTTTCAATCACCTGAATGGAGGGCGTCGCGCGGGGACTTAGCGATTCGCTGTAGAGCCTCTCGGTTTTTGGCGCGAGATTGAAAATCGACGCCTGATTAGCCTTCGCCTT
>JBJMGU010000273.1:0-29299 GCA_045807765.1 Blastocatellia bacterium | reverse complement strand
CCGGTCTTATTTTATGTGTCAGCATTTGCTTAAAATGGCCGCAATTAGGGCTTTTTCATTCCTTCATCAATTTTCCACTGGGCATGACTCAGGTTTTTAGGCACAGTAGCCATCTTTATCGAGATGTAGTTTGGACTGCACTCCTTGACTATGATTCTGGTGCATATTTGCTGAAAGCAGGTCTCAGCTGCGATAAGCAGCAGGATGAAAACGTTGTTTGCTGATCTCCTTGCGAACTGGAAAGAATCCCTTCGTATCCCGACGCCATCAGGTTGATCGTCAGGACATCACGGCCACGGGCCACCTTTTGCCAATACAGGTGTTTGCCAAAACACGTGAAAAATCTCCCCCAAAATCATGAAAATCGATAGCCGTGGCAGGAATAGTCGCGACGGACTTGCGTCGCGGCCCGGAAAAATGTAAAAAGTGAATGAACCATCATTCATTTTTGGAAAGGATCAACGATGCCACCCGTACGGCGAGTCGCGCAAACCAACGGTAAGTCCGAAGCCATCCTGCGGGCGGCAATCAAAGTCTTTGCGGGCAGCGGCTTTTTCAACGCGAAGGTTGCCGACGTTGCCCGCGAAGCCGGCGTCGCTGATGGCACCGTCTACCTTTACTTCAAAAATAAGGATGACATCCTGGTGTCGATCTTTAATCACGTCATGGACGAAGCGCTCGGCGCGGGCCGCCGCCGGCTCGACGAAATCAGCGATCCGCGTGAAAAGCTCAAGCGCATCGTCCACGCCCACCTCGAGCGGCTGGGCCGCGACCGCGATCTGGCCATTGTTTTCCAAGTCGAGCTGCGTTCGTCCACCAAATTCATGGAGCAGTTTTCAGCGACCAAGATCAGCGAATACCTTGACTTGATTCGATCTGTGATTGAAGAAGGACAGCGCGGCGGCGTCTTTCGCAAAGGCTTAAACACGACAATCGCCGCCAAGGTGTTGTTCGGCGCGCTCGACGAGATGGCGACCAATTGGGTTTTGAGCCACCGGCGCTATAGCCTGATTTCGACCGCCGACTCGGTGATCGACCTGTTGCTGAACGGCTTGCAAGCCGCGCCGGCACGTAAAGGCAACTGATGACCGCAGAGCCACGCACACTAAACGAAGTCTTCAACCTTGCGGTCGCACGCTACCGCGACGATGAATTCCTGCGCTTCAAGCGCGCGGGGGGGTGGCAGTCTTTGACCTATGGTGAAATGGCTCGGCGGGTCCGTGAGCTGACGCTTGGGCTTGTGCGGCATGGCATCGAGCGTGGCGACCGCGTCGCCATCTGGTCCGAGAATCGCCCGGAATGGAACCTCGCCGATCTGGCGACCCTGGCGACCGGTGCCATAGACGTGCCGATCTATACCACGCAATCGCCTGATCAGGTCGAATACATCCTCAACGATTCGGCGGCGCGTGCCATCTTCGTTTCGGCCCCGTTCCTTGACAAGCTGCTTGAGTTGAAGCCGCACCTGCCGTCGCTCGAGCTGATCTTTGTCTTTGATGAGCCGACCGCACAAGGCGAAGTGGTCATCTGCGTTGCAGAACTGGCGAGCGCAGGCCGCGCGCTTTTCGGCGAGCAGCCGGCGCTCTACGAAACGCTGTGGCAGACGGCGCAGCCGGAAGACCTGGCAACCTTACTTTACACTTCGGGGACGACCGGCGACCCGAAAGGCGTGATGCTGACGCATAAGAATCTGACGGCCAACACGCTGTTGAGCTATCGCTGGAGCAAGCTCGAAAACCGGCGCGACCGTGTCCTGACTTATCTGCCGTTCACCCACATCTTCGAGCGCGCGATGTGGTATCTCTTCCTGCATGCCGGCGCGGTTGTTTCCTATGCTGAGAGCATCGACAGCGTCGCCGCCAATCTTGTCGAAGTCCGCCCGACAATTATGACCAGCGTGCCGCGAATGTTCGAGAAGATCTATGCGCGGATCATCGAGCGCGGCCTCGGGGCAGGGTTTCCGAAGAAGCAAATCTTTCTCTGGGCGCTCGGCGTCGGCCATGACTGGGCGGTGCGACGTAATGAGGGCAGACCCCTGAGCGGGTGGTTATCACTGCAACACCGGGTTGCCGACAAGCTGGTCTTCAGCAAATGGCGCGAAGCAGTCGGCGGGCGGATTCGCGTTTTTATTTCGGGAGGCGCGCCGCTCGCCCCGGAGATCGCCTATCTTTTCGCCGCGGCGGGTCTGCCGATCCTGCAAGGCTATGGCATGACCGAAACCTCGCCTTCGATCTCGTGCAATACCGAAACTCGTAATCGCATTGGCACAGTCGGCCCCGTGCTTGACGGCGTAGAGGTGAAGATTGTCGAGGACGGCGAAATTCTCGTCAAAGGCGACACGGTGATGAAGGGCTATTACAACCGGCCCGAAGAGAACGCTGCGGCCTTTACCGAAGATGGCTGGCTGCGCACGGGCGACATCGGCCATCTCGATGAAGATGGATTCCTGGTGATTACCGACCGCAAGAAAGAACTGATCAAGACGAGCGGCGGCAAATACGTTGCGCCGCAGCGTGTCGAGAGCATGATCAAGTCTTCGCGCTTCGTCGCGCAGGTCTTCGTCGTCGGCAACGCCCGCAAGTTTCCTGCGGCGCTGATCGTGGCGAATCTGGAGCTGCTGCGGAGTTATGCCGAGATGAAGGGCATCGAATTCGAGTCGGATGATGATCTGCTGATCCATCCACGTATCATCGATCTGATGCAGCGCCAGGTAGACAAATACACTGCCGAGTTGGGCCAGTGGGAGAAGGTGAAGCGCGTCGCCTTGCTTGGCAAAGAGCTGACGATTGAATCAGGCGACCTGACGCCGACCCTGAAAGCCCGCCGCAGCGTCATCGAGAATCATTACGCTTCAGAGATTGATCGCCTGTACGCAGACGACCGCAACCCGGTCACTGTGGCGGCGCGGCGCTCGCGGGTTCAGCCGAATGTTATTTAGTGGAGAACGAATGTGAGCTACAAAATCAATAAAGTTGCAGTGCTGGGGGCAGGGACGATGGGCGCGCAGATCGCCGCGCACTTTGCCAACGCCGGAATTGAAGTGTTGCTGCTCGACATGGCGCCCGCCGAGTTGACCGCGCAAGAAGCCAAGCGCGGGCTAACGCTCGACAGCCGGGCGGTGCGCAACCGCATCGTCAACGGCGGGTTCGAGGCGGCGCGCAAGATCAAGCCGGCGGCCTTCTTCGCGCCGCCGGTCGCGAGTCTGATAACGACCGGCAATTATACGGATGATCTTGAAAAGCTGGCGGGGGTGGATTGGATTGTTGAAGCCATTGTCGAGAAGCTCGACATCAAGCGCGGCCTCTATGCGCAGGTCGAGCGTCATCGGCGGCCCGGCACGATTGTCACTTCAAACACTTCGGGCCTGCCCATTGGCGCGCTGGCCGAAGGCCGTAGTGAAGATTTTCGCCGCCATTTTCTCGGCACGCATTTCTTCAATCCGCCGCGCTACCTGAAGCTCTTAGAAATCATTCCGACATCCGACACATCGGCAGAAGTCACAAGCTTCGTCGCCGACTTCTGTGACCGCCGCCTCGGGAAGGGAATCGTTTACGCGAAAGACACGCCGAACTTCATCGCCAACCGCATCGCCTCGTTCAGCTCGCTCAATGCCATTCGGGTCATGCTCGACGGCGATTATTCGATTGAGGAAGTGGATGCGATGACTGGCCCGTTGATCGGGCGCCCGAAATCCGCGTCCTTTCGCACGACTGACCTTGTCGGCCTCGACACGGCGCTTTACGTCGCCGAGAACCTTTATCCGATGGTGCCGCACGACGAGAAACGTGACGTGTTGGTGCCGCCGGATTTCCTTCGCGAAATGGTCAAGCGCGGCTGGGTAGGCAACAAAGCCGGCCAGGGTTTTTACAAGAGCGTCAAAGGCGAAGGCGGTAAGACAGAGTACTGGGTCATCGATTATAAAACCCTCGAATACCGCCCGGCTGAAAAAGTCCGCCAGCCGGCAATTGAAGCCGCCAGGGGGATAGACAATAAAGCCGAGCGCATTCGCACATTGATCTATGGCAAAGACCGCGTCGGCGAGTTTCTCTGGAAGACGATCAGCGCCAATCTCATCTATGCCGCGAACCGCATCCCTGAGATTAGCGACGACATTTTGAACATCGATAACGCGGTGCGCTGGGGCTTTAATTACGATCTCGGGCCATTCGAGCTGTGGGATGTGATCGGCGTCGAAAAGTCTGTGGCGCGCATGCGAGAAGACGGCGAGACGATTCCGCCACCAGTCGAGAAGCTGCTCGCTTCGGGCAAGTCGAGCTTCTATGAGCGAAGGGCCGGGCGTACCTATTACTTCGACCTTGCATCGAGCGATTATCGAGAGGTGCCGCAGCAATCGGGCGTGTTGATTCTCAAATCGCTCAAAGAGCGTCAGGGCGTCATCAAGAAAAATGGCGCGGCGTCGCTGCTAGACGTTGGCGACGGTGTTGCCTGCCTGGAATTTCACTCAAAGATGAACGCCATTGGCGCCGACACCGTGGCGATGATGAATTATGCTGTCAAAGAAGTCGGTGAAAACTTCGAGGCGCTGGTCATCGGCAATCAGGCGGAGAACTTCTCGGTCGGCGCCAACATCATGCTGCTGCTGCTCGGCATACAGGAAGGCGAGTGGGACGAGATCGGCATGTCTGTGCGGCAGTTCCAGAACGCCAATATGAACCTGCGCTATTCTGCGAAGCCTGTTATCGTGGCGACGCACGGCATGGCGCTCGGCGGCGGCTGCGAAGTGACGATGCATGGTGATCGAGCGCGGGCGGCGGCTGAGACCTACCTGGGACTGGTTGAAGTTGGCGTCGGCTTGATCCCTGCGGGCGGCGGCGTCAAAGAACTGGTGATGCGCGCCACGCAAGGCGCGGCCTCGGGCGGCGACCTCTTTGCCCGCATCCGCAAAGTATCGGAAGCGATTGCGACGGCGAAGGTCTCAACCAGCGCCTTCGAAGCGCGCGAGCTTGGCTTCTTGCGTGATACGGACCCGATCACCATGAACCGTGAGCGCTTGATCGAAGACGCCAAGCAGACGGCCCTGGCGATGGTGCGGGAAGGCTACGTCGCGCCGCACCCGCGCACAGACATCCCCGTGCTGGGTGAATCGGCGCTCGCGCCCATCAAGCTGGCGATTCACATGATGGTGCGCGGCGGCTACATCAGCGAATATGACGCACACGTCGCTGGTAAGCTGGCTTACATTATCACCGGCGGCGACCTGACGCACGCTGCGCAGGTGAGTGAGCAATATTTGCTCGACCTGGAGCGCGAAGCGTTCGTGTCGCTGTGCGGCGAGCGCAAGACGCAGGAGCGCATTCAGCATATGTTGAAGACCGGCAAGCCGCTACGCAACTGAGTCGCGGTCACGGCAGCCAACCTTTGCGAGGCGGCAAACCGCGACTTCCGTCTGATAACGTTTCTACTTTGAATGGGTTGATTTTACGAGAAGAATTCAGGTAGCAGGATTGGAGATGAAGCAATGAAAGACGCAGTGATTGTTTCAGCGGCGCGAACCGCCGTCGGCAAAGCGCCGCGCGGCACTCTGAAAGACACGCGGCCCGATGATATGGCGGCGGCCGCTATCAAAGCGGCGCTTGAGCGCGCGCCCGGTCTCGACCCGGCAATGGTCGAAGACATTGTGCTTGGTTGTGCGACTCCGGAAGCCGAGGCGGGCATGAATGTTGCCCGGCAGGCAGGCTGGCTGGCGAAGCTGCCGAAAGAAACATCGGCGGTGACGATCAACCGCTTCTGCTCGTCTGGCCTTCAGGCCATCGCCTTTTCCGCCGAGCGCATTATGGCCGGCTGGGCCGATTGCATCGTCGCCGGCGGCACCGAAACCATGAGCATGATTCCGATGGGCGGCCACACAATTCGCCCGAACCCGACGCTCGTCGAGCAATGGCCGGATTACTTTTTGAATATGGGATTGACGGCAGAGAACCTGGCGCAGAAGTATTCGATCTCGCGCCAGGAAGCCGACGAGTTCTCGCTCCGCAGCCATCAAAAAGCTGTCGAAGCCATTCAATCCGGCAGGTTCAAAGAAGAGATTACGCCGCTCAAGGTTCATAACGTCGAGCTTGACGGCAAGGGCAAGCGTGCGGTCAAAGAATTCACGTTCGATACCGACGAAGGACCGCGCGCCGACACCTCGCTCGAGGCCTTAGGCAAATTGCGCCCGGCCTTTCACGCGCGCGGCACCGTCACGGCGGGCAACTCTTCGCAGACCTCAGACGGCGCGGCGGCTGCCATTGTCATGTCTTCAGAGAAGGCCAGCGATCTTGGCCTGAAGCCGATGGCGCGATTTGTCGCCTATGCCACAGCCGGCGTCTCGCCTGATTACATGGGCATCGGGCCTGTGGCAGCGGTGCCGAAAGCTTTGCGAATCGCCGGCCTGACGCTCGATCAGATCGATCTCATCGAGTTGAACGAAGCCTTTGCGGCGCAGGCGCTCGCCGTCATCAAAGAGCTTGGCATCAACCAGGATCGAGTGAATGTCAATGGCGGCGCGGTGGCGCTCGGCCACCCGCTCGGCTGTACAGGCGCCAAGCTGACGGCGACCATCCTGCACGAGATGCGTCGGCGTAACGCCCGCTATGGCCTGGTGACCATGTGTGTTGGCGGCGGCATGGGCGCGGCAGGCATTTTTGAATTATTAAACTAAACAGACTACCAAGGAGAATTGTGATGACCAGACCGATGGAATCGAAGAAAGTGTTACGCGGCGGCAGCTTCATCCTTGAAGACCATCGCCCTGAAGATATTTTCACGCCTGAAGAGCTGAGCGACGAAATGCGCATGATCGGCCAGACGGCGGCAGAATTTTTTGAGAAAGAGGTATTGCCGCTCGACGCCGAGATCGAATCGAAATCCTATGCCGTGCATCGCTCGCTGCTCGCCAAGGCGGGCGAGTTGGGCCTGTTGGGGATTGACATCCCTGAGCAGTACGGCGGCGCCGGGCTTGACCTGCTCGCCTCGCTGGTGGCTTCCGAGAATCTTTCGGGACAGGCGTCATTTTCAGGCTCGCTCGGCGCGCACACCACCATCGGTACGCTGCCGATTGTTTATTTCGGCAACGACGAGCAGAAGAACAAGTACCTGCCGAAGCTTGCCACTGGCGAATGGGTCGGCGCCTATGCGTTGACTGAATCCGGCTCAGGGTCGGATGCGCTGGCGGCGAAGACGACGGCGCGGCTTTCCGATGACGGCAAGCATTACCTGCTCAATGGTCAGAAGATGTGGATCACTAACGCCGGCTTCGCCGATGTTTTCGTCGTCTTTGCGAAGGTGGACGGCGACAAGTTCACAGGCTTCATCGTCGAGCGCACTTTTCCCGGCGTGACGATTGCGCCTGAAGAGCACAAGATGGGGCTCAACGGCTCTTCGACCTGCGCGGTGAATCTCGAAGACGCCCAGGTGCCGGTGGAAAACGTTCTCGGCGAGATTGGCAAAGGCCACCAGATCGCCTTCAACATTCTGAACATTGGTCGTCTGAAGCTCGGCGTCAGCTCGATTGCCGGCGTCAAGCGGCTGACGGGCATCGCCACGGAATACGCCAGGCAGCGCCATCAATTCGGCGTGCCCATCGCTTCGTTCGGGCTCATCAAACAGAAGCTTGCGGAGATGGCGATTCGCGCTTATGTCGCCGAGTGTACGATCTATCGCACCGTCGGCATGATCGAAGAAGCGCTGGCATCGGTTGATCGCAACGTCCCGAAGGAAGCCTTGAAGGCCATCGAAGATTACGCCATCGAATGCTCAGCCATTAAGGTGATCGGCAGCGAGTATCTTAGCTATGCGTGCGACGAGGCGGTGCAGGTCTTTGGCGGCAACGGCTACAGCAGTGATTATCCGGTCGAGCGCGCCTATCGTGACGCCCGCATTGCGCGCATCTATGAAGGCACCAACGAGATCAACCGCCTGATCATTGCCGGCCAGTTGTTGCGACGAGCCGCTAAAGGCGAGAACGCGCTGTTTGCGGCAGCCAAGAAGTTGCAGGAAGAGATGCTCAGCCTGTCGCTGCCCGAAGAGTTGCCGGAAACGGTCTTCGCGGCAGAGCGCCAGGCGCTCGAAAACTGCAAGAAGGCGGTTGTCGCCGTGCTCGGCTCGGTGGCTTTGCGCTATCACGATAAGGCGACCGAACAGCAAGAGGTGCTCGCCGCCGCAAGCGACATGATCATGGATGTCTTCGCGATGGAGAGCGCCATCATGAGAACCGAGAAGGCGATTGCATTGAAGGGCGAAGCCAGTTGCGGCTTGCAGATTGACGCGACCCGCGTGTTTGCCAACGACGCCGTTCAACGAGTCGAGCAGCGCGCCAAGACGGCCCTCGCCGCGATGAGCGAAGGCGACGACCTGCGCATGATGATGGGCGTTCTGCGCCGCTACATGAAATTCATGCCGGTCAACACCGTCGCGGCGCGCCGCCGCATCGCCGACGCCGTGATCGAAGCGGGCCGGTACAACCTGTCCTAAGAATTGGTAGGCAGTAGGCGGTAGGCGGTAGGCAGTAAGGAACCTGCCCGTAGGCCGCCGCAAGCCGACGGAACGCTTGCGTCACGGAAAACCGCCTGCTGCCTATCGCCTACTGCCTACTTTATGAAGGTTCATCGCATCATCGTTCCCACCCCTTTTTACGTCGGGCCGGTGAATGTCTATTTGATCGAGGAAGAGCCGCTGACCTTGATCGATGCCGGGCCGCGCGATGAGGCATCGCTGGCAGCCTTGCGCGCCGGGCTGCGTGAGCTTGGCTACGACTTCTCTGACATCCGCAGGATCATTATTTCACATGCTCATGCAGACCACTATGGGCTGGCGCAACGGGTGCAGGAGGAATCGAAGGCGACCGTGATGATTCACGAGTGGGATGCGCCGGCAGTGACGCATACCACGGATTATCAGGCGTATCGTGATTTGCTGGCGGCGTCCGGAGTGCCGCGCGAATTGATTGCGCGAATGGAAGCGGGGTATGAAAAATTCAAAGGCTATGCTTACCCGCTCAGCGAAGTCGAAAGCCTGAAAGATGAAGATGAGATTCTATTTGCGAAAGAGAGCCTGAAGGTCGTGCATACGCCGGGGCACACGCCGGGCTCGATCTGCCTGGTGCGCACCAGCAACCGGCTGGTTTTTTCTTCTGACACTGTGCTCAAGAACATCACGCCTAACCCTGTGCTCAGTCCCGACCCGATAGATGAGAAGCGCCGCTTTCAATCTCTGGGTGAGTACCTTGTGTCATTGGCCCGGCTGCGGTCGCTGGCGCCGACGGTGCTGAAAGGTGGGCACGGCGACGATGTCAGCGATTATAACGAGCACTTTCACCGCCTCTATCGCTTCACAGAGTTGCGGCAAACGAAGGTTATGGGACTGGTGCCCAAGGGCGGCGCGACCGCCTGGGAGGCTTCATTACGCTTGTTCCCTAACGCCGCCGGCTATCATCGCTTCCTCGCCCTGTCTGAGACGGTCGCGCATCTCGATTATGCTGTCGCCGAGAACCGCCTGGCGATGGCGGCCAAGGATGGGGTAGACCTCTATCGCCCCTTGTGAGAGCCCCTGCCTGGAAGACGGCGACTGCCTGGCATATAATCGCGGCGCTATGAGCGACGGTGATTCTTTCAACCTCTGCGACTCTTTTCTCAGCCCTGCCCGACTGGCCGATCTTGCTGACGCGACGGCTATCGAATACCGCGGCCAATCCATTTCATACTCTGAGCTAAGCCGGCTGGTTAACGCCTGGGCGGCGCGGTTTGTCGAACGCGGCATAAGCGCCGGCGACCGCGTGGCGTTACTGCTTTACGATTCGCCGCTCTTCATTGCGGCCTTTCTCGCCGGTGCAAGGGTCGGCGCGATAAGCGTCCCGGTAAACACCGCGCTGCCGGCTGATGACATTCAATTTATCATCGCCGATAGCGCCGCCCGCCTCGTCGTCTGTGAAGCAGAGCTGGAGCAAAAGCTCGCGAGTAGACAAACACCAGCCAGCCGAGCGGTGAATCTCCTGACTGTGGATGCGCGGCGTTGGACAAAGGATGAAACGCCGGAAGGCAATAGCCTACGCGAGCCGGCGCTATCTACGAGTGGGTCACCGGCGTTTATGCTTTACACGTCGGGCAGCACAGGGAGACCGAAAGGCGCATTGCATAGGCACGGCGCGCCACGCGACACCGCGCAGACTTATGGCAAAAATGTCTTGCGGCTGAGGCGCGAAGACCGCATCTATTCATCGTCACGCCTGTTCTTTGCTTATGGGCTGGGGAACAGTTTGACTTTCCCGCTGGCCGCGGGCGCAACGGTGATTCTTGATTGCGAGCGCCCGACGCCCGAACGAATCGTCCGCCTGTTGGTCGAAGCGGCGCCGACCGTCTTCTTTGGCGTCCCGGCGGTCTATCGCGCCCTGCTCGATCATCACGCGAAGAATCCGTTTGATCCGTCATCGCTGCGCATGTGCGTATCGGCGGGCGAAGCCCTGCCGGCGCGCGTCTTTGAAGAATGGCGTGACACCTTTGGTCTGGAAATCCTCGACGGCATCGGCTCGACAGAGATGTTGCATATTTTTATCTCCAACCATCCGACCGAAGCCAGAGCCGGGTCGAGCGGGCGCGTCGTTGAAGGCTACCGAACCCGGCTGCTCGACGATGCGGGCGGCGAAGTTGCGGCGAACACGCCCGGCAACCTGTGGGTAAAAGGCGCAAGCGCTTTTTCGGGCTACTGGAATCGCGACGACCTGACGGCAGCGACAATTCAGGACGGATGGGTGAAAACCGGCGACGTCTACCGGCAGGATGAAGAAGGTTTCTTTTATCACATCGGGCGCTCGGACGATTGCTTCAAAGTTAGCGGGCTGTGGGTTTCACCCATCGAAGTCGAAAGCGTGCTTGTCACACACCCCGATGTGATCGAAGCCGCGGTGGTTTCGGCGACCGGCGCCGATGGATTGGCAACCGCCCGCGCCTACGTGGTCATCCGACCTGTTGACGACGCCGAACGACTCATTGCTGATCTGAAAACGTTTGCTGCGGCGCGCTTGCCGCGTTACAAGTCGCCGTCACAGGTTGAGCTTGTTGAATCGCTGCCGCGCACCGCCACAGGTAAGGTGCAAAGATTCAAGCTTCGTCAGCTCGGCGTCAACTCGACAACGGAGGAATGAGCAGATGAAGGCCGAAGGAAAAAGGGAAGTGATGGCGTGTGCTGCGCGGCGGCGCGCGGCGGCAATAAGCAAAAGTCGAGGCGAACCACGACTGTTGATGTTGAGTCGTCGAATTGGGATAGCGATGCGGCAGGGCAGGGGATTATTGCCTTTCGCCGCCTGCTTATTGATACTTGCCTTTGCGGCGCCAGGTTTCGCGCAGCAGGGATGGTCACGGCTGACGACCATCCAGCAGGATCAGCAGCCTGCGATCATCAATGCCGTCACTTATGACGGTGACGATATTTGGGTTGTCGGCGCCAAAGGCTTGATTGCGCGCTCATCAGATGAAGGGCGTACCTTTAATGCAATCCCGTCGGCAGTCGACGTCGGCTTGAATGATGTCGCGGTGCGCGGCGAGCACATTGCCATCGTCGGCGATCAGGGGACGATCCAGCAAAGCACCGATGGCGGACGCAGCTTCGTGCGCAGCACTTATTCCCTGCGCTTTCGCGAGGGCGAGGGCGGCCTGGTTGATCTCTACTCCGTGCAGATTGTTGATAAAGACAAGGGCTACATCGTCGGCGATCACGGCTTGATTCTGATGACCGGCAATGGCGGCGCAAGCTGGCGCGAGCAGCACAGCGGCACCGAGGCGCAGTTGTTTCATCTGAGCTTTCGTGATGCGAGCGGCTGGGTGGTCGGCATCGGCGGCACGATCTTGCATACGAACGATGGCGGGCGCAACTGGTACACGCAGCGTTCGGGTGTGCAGGAGGACTTGAACCGCGTCTATTTTCTCGATGATCACACGGGCCTGATTACCGGTGACAAGGGCGTGTTGCTGCGCACAGAAAACGGCGGCGCGACCTGGGAGCGTACGAACCTGAAACTGACAGAGCCGCTCTTTGGCATAAGTTTTATAGACAAGAAGACCGGTTGGGTTGTCGGCCATCAAGGCCGCATTATTCGCACTTATAACGGCGGGCGCGACTGGATCGAGCAGGACAGCCGAACGACGGCGGATCTTTTTTCGGTATCGTTTTATAAGAATCGCGGCTACGCCGTTGGCCGCGATGGGCTGGTGATGCGCTATTACGAAAAGCGCTGAAGGCAACAAAAGCGAAAAGCAAGAGGCTAGAGAGTAGAGAAGAGCGCATCGCACGGATGTTCTCGACTCTAACCTCTAGCCTCTTTGGTCTAGCGCCAAGCCTCTAATCGCATCACTGGATGCTTTGCGAGGCGACGCCGTCAAAGGCGGCAGCAACGACGACTGTATCGCCGACGCGCCGCAATCTGAGTGTGGTCACTCCACAATTCGGGTTGGTGAATCGGACAATGCGAATCGTATTATCCGGCCAGAAGACCCCGATCTCCTGGTTGTTGGTGGTTCCCTTGATCAGCAGCCGCTTGCCATTCTTCTTCAGCTTAACCTTGGTCGGCTGGAAGAACTGCGTGCCGGTCTGATCCGTCGAAATCTCCACCGTAACCCCATCCTCAAAGCGCACTTCGGTGCCGCCCGTCGGCGCCGTCGTGCTGAACAGCAGGACGTTTGAGCTGGAGAAACCGGTCACCTCCGTGCTGAAGTCAATGGTCGGACCGGGGTTGGCGATGGTGAAGGGGTTGTCGCTCATATCGGTCGAGATCGCCCCCGTCACGCTCGTCGCGCGCACGGTAACGCGCGCCGTCGTCGTGCAAAGGTTATCAACCGTCCAACTGAAGCTGCGCGCTGTGCTCGGCAGCGCCGGGCTGGTCGGATTCGACGCGGTGATCGGTCTGAAGGTCAGCCCGTTATCGGTGGTCAGGAAGAGGTCAAAGCCTTTGACCTGCGTGGCCAGCGCTTCGGGAACCGTCCAGGTGATGTTAAAGACCGAGCCCGGCCTGAGCAACTCGCTGCCGTTCGGAGCCGTAAGAGTTACGCCGATGCCGGCATCGGTGATCGTGAAATTGCCGTTGCTGTCGTCCTGCCCTGTGCCGCCCGCCGTGTCGAAGGCGATCACACGAATGCGCGCCGTCGAGGTGTTCAAGCCGGTCGGCACTGCCCAGGTGAATGACCGCGCTGTGCCCGCGACCGGGCTGGCGTTAAGTTGTGTAAGGAAGGTCGCGCCGCCATTGGTCGAGAGGAAGATGTCGAAATGGTCAATCGTGTTGTCGCCGTTCGGGTCGGTCGCCGTCCAGGTGATGTTGTAATTCAGACCACCGAGGACGAATTCGCCGCCGTTGGGCAGCGTCACCGTGACGACCGGGTTTTGGTTGACCGGCGGAATGTTTTCGTTGGCAGCGAGCAGGACATAGGCTTTACCGGCGTCCGTGCGCCCGATGATGTCGGCGAACGGCGCGCCGAGAATCAGATCGCCGCCGCGATTGTTATCTATGTCACCGGTGGCAATCGCCCAGCCCAGCTCGTCGCCCGCGGCCTCGCCGGTGATGCTCAGATCGTTCTGGCCGAAGAGTGAAAGATCACTGGTGGCTCGCGCGAAGAGGTTTGGGCCGCCGTAGAAGACGTGGACTGCGCCTTTTCTCAGCAAAGCGCCGGGCGCGCCGATCAGCACGTCGGCGGTGTTATCGGTGTTGCTCTGCGTGTTGATGCGACCGACCGCCACAGTCGAGCCGAGGTGGTCGCCGGCTGCCGCTCCGTAGATGGTCAGGTTGATCGTGCCGAGCGACACGTCTATGCGACGCTCTGAGGTATTCACGGCAGGATTCAGATCGGAGCCGCCTGCAAGGATATACGCCTCGCCGGCGTCGGCTCGTGAGTCACCCGGGCCATCGGCGTCGGGCGCACCCATGATCAGGTCTACGGCGCCGTTGGCGCGGATGTTACCGGCAGCGACCGAGACGCCGAGATGGTCTTTTGCCGAAGCGCCATAAATGACCAGCCGCAGAGTTGTGAGACTGGCATTCGCGAGGTCTACGGTTAGCGAAGTGGCAGGCGCCGTCGGTGTCAGATTCGTGCCGCCGAAGACTACATAAACAGCGCCAGTGTCAGAGACATCGCCCGCCTGGTCGGGCCTTGCCGCCTGTGGCGCGCCGACGATCAAGTCTGCGGCGCCGCCGGCATTGACGTCGCCGATGGCAACGCTGGCACCAAACTGGCTGCCGGTCTTTCCATAAATCCGAGCCGCCGCGGCAGTCGTCGCAAGATCGATGACTCGCGTAGTCGCCTGTGTATTGGCCAGGCCGCTGCCGCCGAGCAGCAGAAATGCGGCGCCGCCTCCGGGACGGGGCGCAGTAATGGGCGAGGGTCCACTGCTGCCCGGCGCGCCGACCAGCAAGTCAGGCGTCGTGTTCTGACCGCCGTTGACATCACCGACGGCCAGCGCATTGCCGAAGAGATCGCTGGTATTCTCGCCGGTGATCGTAACATTCACGGCGTTGGCCTGAGAGAGATCGATGGTTCGCGCGGTCAAGCCGGTGGCGCCATAGATGATGTAGACAGCGCCGGCATTCTCGTGAAGAACAGTCGGCGGGCTGCCGGTCGTTGTGTCAAAGCCGGGAGCGCCGATGATGAGGTCGTCTATTCCATCGCCATTGACATCGCCTGAGGCGACGGCAGTTCCAGTTTCATCGTTGGCATTCGCGCCAAAGATGCGAATGTCTGGCTGGCTCGTCGCCGTCAGGGCGGTATCAATAACCGCGCCTGTGCCAAATGTCGCTTTGCCGAAGATTACATAAACCGCGCCGGCGTTGGCGCGTGGCGTCGCCGGTGCTGCCGGTGTGAAGTCCGCGTCCGGGGCGCCGATGACGATATCCAGAAAGCCGTCTTTATTGAAATCGCCTACGGCAATGGCATGGGCGCGGGTAAAGGTGCTGAAGTTATTAGGCGTGCCATTGCCGCTCAGATGATCGTCGGCGCCGGCGCCCAAGACTCTGACATTGGCGGGGCTGGGAATGGCCCCGAGGTCAATGTTAAAAATGGCTTGAATGGACTGGCCGCCAACTGGCAGGGCACCGGCCATCAAGGCAATCGCCGCAAAAACGACGAGCCTGTGGAGCAAACCGGCCTTTTCGGTTGGCCCAGTTTCCTTTAACCGTTGCATTGTCAAATTCTCCCCCCTGGTTAATGTAAATGGTTCGTCCTGGGGGCGATTTTATCAGTCAGCCCCCGTTAGGGGCAAACCATAATTTCAGCAGCGACACCGTTGTATACAACTGAGTTGAAATAAGTGGAAAGATTGTGGTTGACGGGAAAAGAGTTTTTTGTTATTTTCGGTGCCTTGGCAGAGCAAACGGGTACGGGTAGAGAAGCTGGATAAGCGACCGCTAACGCCCGCAGGACAAGGGGCAAGCTCCGCAGGTTAATTTTCAGATATCAGACATGTCCCGAGCGTTTCGGGGTCTTTCGCAACCAGGGCCTTTTATATGTTCCAGCCGCTATATGTCCGCTCGTTATCGGCAGACGAAATCGAGATGCTGCAAGCTCGCCGCCAATCGGCGAGCCGTGAAGAGGCGATGCGAGCGCAGGCGATCCTGTTGTCGTCGGAAGGGTTGACCGCTTCGGAGGTCAGCCAGCAGTTGGGCGCCCATCCTACGAACATCAAGAAATGGCTGCGCCGCTTCAATGAGGCGGGGCTCGAGGGCATTGCCGTCAAAAAGCGTGGACCACAGGGCGGCCCGCGTCCGCGCTTCACTTCATTCCAGACCGAAGAGATTGTCCGCCTCGCCTCGCGCCCGCCTACCACTCTCGGTTATCCCTTCAAATCCTGGACGCCGCAAAAACTGGCGACCGCCGCAATGGAGCGCGGCATCGTCGAAGGCATCAGTCATGTGACGGTGCGGCAGTTGTTGAAGCGGCATGAGCCGCTATCGGGGAACGAGAAATCGCCTGCGGGTATGCCGCCCGCCGCCGAGGCGCAGAGACTGCACGGCAGGTGGGATTCGCAGGCGGCACGCGGCGAGCGCGAGCTGGGTGAGTATCACTATGAGGCGGCGGTCGCGTCCTTTGAAGCGGCGCTCTCAGGCGAGCCGATGGCGATTGAGGAGGAAGCTCGCGTCCGTTCGCTGCTGAGCAAGGCGCTCGAAGAGTTGAGCAAGTATGATGAAGCTTACAAGGTCATCGAGCGCTACGAGGATCAACGGCTGACCTCAAGCCTGCCGCTGAAGCGGCGCGGGCGCTTGCGCTTGCGGCTCGGCTGGGTGCATAGCTTCCTGGGCAACTATCCAAAGGCGATTGCGGCGCTCAATGAGGCCAAACGGCTATTCATCGAGATCGGCGACGATCTCGGCGTCAGCGAGGCGCATTACGCGCTGGGCCGAACCTACATCGAGATCAATGAGTTTCGCATTGCCCGCGACCATCTGGTGACGGCAGCGAGCAATCAAAAGACGGCGCTCGACCGCGAGTTGCTGGCGCAGATTTACCGGCGCCTGGGGACTGTAGATTTTAGCGAAGGCGCGTTCTCGAGCTCGAAGCAGCACTACCTGAAAGCCCTTGAGCTTGCCGAAGGATCGCCGAACACCAACCTGATCGGCGGCATCCTCATGGACATCGGCACGACGCTGTTCGAAGGATATCCCGGCGAAAAGCAAGAAGCGATTAATTACCTTCAAAGGGGCATCGCTTATCTTGAGAAGGGCGGCCACAAAGACTACCTGGCGCTGGCTTGCAATAACCTCGGCGACATCCTGAAGGATAGCGGCCAGTGGGAAGAAGCCCTGCGGGTGCTTACGAAGGCGCTCTTTGTCGCCGAGCAATTTGCCAAGCCGAGTCATCAGGCCATGGCGCGAATCACCATGGCCGACATTCTCTGCGCCCAGGGAAAGTATGTCGAAGCCGAAGAGCATCTGCACAAGAGCCTCGATATGGTCGGCGGCAGTAGCGACAAATGGCTGGAAAGCGGCATCCTGCGGACCCTCGCCGCCGTGCATCGCGGCGCCGGTCGCTATGAAGCGGCGCTCAAGACCTTGCGGCAAACCCTACAGCTTTCGACTTCGGTGGGCGACCTCTATGGCCTGACCCGCGCGATGGTCGGGCTTGCCGAGTTTTATATTTCTCAGGGGGGCTTGGAACAGGCCAGGGAATATCTGGAGCTTGCCCAGGGCCGCCTGAAAGAAGAGATGTACCTGCCGGTTTCGGGGTTGATCCAACGGCTCAACGGCCAGTTGGAATCGGCTCACGGGCGGCTCGCAGAGGCCAAGCAGCATATCGCCCAGAGCATCTCGATCTTCACGACCACCGAGCTGCCTTTCGATCTGGCGCGGAGCAATTACGAGATGGGCCTGCTGCTAAAGAAGGCCCGCGACTTGAAAGGGGCGACGGCGAATCTGAAGCAGGCACGCGCGATCTTTGAGAAGCTCGGCGCCGAGCCCGACCTGGAGCTGACTGACAAGGCGCTGGCGACGCTGTCGCAGGGAGAAGATGGGGCGCAGGCGATTCGCGTCAATCCGCAGAATGATGTGTTGCTGATGCAGCGCCTGATTGAAGCTTCTGCGTCACGCGAACTGCTGGTGCAGGAACTGGCCGCGGTGATCTTTGAAAACTTCTCGGTCGAGCGTGTCGTCATCTGTCGCCTGGACGAGTCAGGGCAACTAGAGCCGCTGGCGACGCAGGGCATCACGCGTGGCGAAGCCGACCGCCTTTGCGAGCTGCTGGAGTTTACCAACGGCGAGAGCATCACGCGGAAGGCGGGCGGGTTCCTCTTCAAGATTTGCGAAAACTCCCGCATGCCGATTGCGGTCTATGTCGGCGTCGGCGAGGCCTTTGACGCTTCGCGCCTGCAACCGCTGTTGAAACAGGCGGAGCTTGGCCTGGAGACCTGTTCATTGCGGGCAGCGGCGCGTGGGGCGATTACCCGCGACAGCGAGCAACGCGTGCAGACCATCATGCCTGGGTTCATTGTCGCCAGCGCGCCGATGTTCGATGTCATCGATAAGATTTACAAGATTCGCACCAGCGACGTGACGGTATTGATCACCGGCGAATCGGGCACAGGCAAAGAGCTGGTGGCGCGACATATTCACGGCCAGTCGGCGCGCGCCCGCGCCATCTTCCTGCCTTTTAACTGCACGGCGACACCCAAAGAGATCATCGATAGTCAGCTATTCGGTCACCGGCGCGGCTCGTTCACCGGAGCGACGGCGAATTATCCCGGCATCATTAAAGCGGCGGAAGGCGGCACGCTCTTTCTTGACGAGATCGGCGACCTGTCGCTCGAGGTCCAGCCCAAACTGATGCGCTTTTTGCAGGAGGGCGAGATTCAGCCGCTCGGCGAAACCAAGCCGTTGCGCGTAGACGTTCGCATCATCGCGGCGACCAATGCCGATTTAGAGCGCGACGTCGAAGATGGCCGATTCCGTGAAGACCTCTTCCACCGCCTGAACATCATCCGCATCCATGTGCCGCCGCTGCGCGACCGGCGCGAAGAGGTGCCGGTGCTGGCGGCGCACTTCCTCGATCATTTCTCGACGCGCTCAGGCAGGCAGGGGGTGATCTTCATGCAAGAATCGATTGACGCCTTGATCGCCTATGACTGGCCGGGCAACGTCCGCCAGTTGCGCAACGAGATTGAGCGGGTCATCGCTTACGCGTATGATGGGGCGCGGATATCGCTCGAAGACCTCTCGCCCGAAGTCGTTCACCCGCGCCGCCCGATGGAAAGCCGCCGTCCGCCGTCCGGCTTCGAGCGGAGCTATCAATCGCATCAACATGAGACGCACGCATCGAATGGCAATGGCCACAGACCGAAGCCGCCCGCCGCGAATGGCAGCGGCAAGCTCAAGGACGCGACAGCGGCGCTCGAACGGCAGCTCATCGAAGAGGCGTTACAGCGCAACAAGAGTAATTTATCACGGACAGCTATCGATCTGGGTTTATCGCGGCGCGGGCTGCGACTTAAGATGGCGCAGCTCGGCGTTCAGCGCGAAGAGCGCGTCTGAATTATCGGCAATCAGCGCCACGGTTTGCGGGCAGCGGGTTGGGCAGGCGGGGCGCAAAGAATCGCTTGACTAAGGCGAGATTTAACCCTATCATCGGGCTGTTCAACTCATGACGGTAGTGTAGCTGCCGAGCGATTCACGGTTCGCGTAAACTGGCCCGGGCAAGTGAATTGACCGGCACCATTCGGCAAAAGCACGTGCAATTCATATCGAAGACGGCTCCTAATAGCGTAAATTCTTGCTGGAACAGAGTGGCGTCTCCTCTGAGGTTGTGGTGAGCGCGAAAGGAAAAGGCGATGAAAAGCGGTAAAATTCGAAACGCTTTCCGTGCAGGCGCGGTATTGATCGCAATCATGCTCCTCGGTGGGCTGCTGGTCAGCTCGCCTCAGGCTGCTCAGCCCTGGAAGGTTTCGACCGTAAGCCTTTTGGGTGCTGATGGCGCCAACAACAATATGGCTTTTGCCTATGACCGCTACATCCTCGTCGCGCCTTATGCGCCTTCGAAGGTGCCGACCGACCCGGCGGCAGTCGATCAGCTCGACAACTACAATATTTCCCTGATCGATTCAAAGCGGCCCGCAACCGAGAATGTCCTGTCGCATGCGCTCGAAACGATATCAGATCATCATCGGCTCTATTATCCGACGAAGGTGGTGTATGACGAGGACAGCAAGACGGTCTATGTGCGCGGCACGCGCTATGAAGCCGTTGAAGGCGGGGTTCAGGAGATTGCGGTTATCGCCTATATGCGCCTCAACCTCGATGACAATGGAAAGCCGGTCTTTGATGATAATGTCGTGATGATCGATATCGCCGGCGCCGTTGATGAGAGGATCGCCAGCGATGCGCCCGATGATATGGCGCTGGCTTATAATGGCAATGTTCTGGTCTTCACCAACGGCGCTTCGATCTTCACTTACAACCTCAGTCATGGATACCTTTACAACGTTGATATCGTCGAGCCGAAAGCCTACAACGCCGGCAGCCGCATCACCTATCTGGACGTTGACGAAGCGACCAACACGTTGAAGGTCTATTGGAACAATCAGGTCGGCGAAGGCAGCAACCTGAAGAACCGCACAGAGCTGTCGTTCTACAATTTGGACAAGAACGGCACGATGCAGTTAAACAAGCGGCTTCATTCGGAGCAATTTCCCGCAGGCGTTTATATCACTGCGGGCAGCAACATCGAAATCATCGGCGACGCTGAAAACCGTCCGTCATCGGCGATGCTGGTTACCAGCGACGGGATGCTCTCGCAGATCGATCTGACCGGCGAGGAAATTTTTGCAGCGCTTAAGCCGATCTACCTGTTCGACAAGATGGCGGTAAGCGGCACGGAAAGCGGCCCGCGGATGGTGAAGTACGACGCTGCCAAGCGCACGGTCGGCGTCGTCAAGCAAGGTTATACGGCGCAGATCAGGAAACCTTCAAATGGTCATGGCAGCAAACCGGGCAGCGTCATTCGCGCATTGAGTATGTTTAATGCGGTCGAATCGCCGGCGCTGGCAGTCGCGCGACTTAATAAGAACCTGACCAAGGTGGTCGCGAGCAAATTGTATACGCAGGAGTTTCGCGACGAAGCCGGGTTGACGCCTCTGGTGGACGGTAAGGATTCGCAGTGGCTGCTGGCGAGCTGGTCGGGTAATGTGGTATCGGTCAGCACCTCGGGCTCCATCGACACGGCGGCGCTTAATTCACTGACGCAAGTCGGGCCGCGCACCAGTCGCATCGCCTACTTCAGCTCACGCGACAGTGTTGTGGCGATCAATTCCTTCAGCCTGGATGCCACCGAGCAATCGATTAGCGAACCGGGGGCGCTCGTGCTGGCCCGGCCATCGGCGGTCAGTTCGCAGGCCTTCGGCACGGCTTCAGCCGCCACGCTGCCGGCCAGGCATGTGGTGAAGTCGCATGGCTCGACGCCGTCAATTCGCCGGCCCTGCAACATCCATAAACAGTAGCTCACGGCGCATTCGCATTTAACCTCACTGGCGAGGCTAAAAGATCGGGAGGACGACTACTCGTCCTCCCGATCTTTTTTAATGTCCGGTCTCGCAAGGCGGCGCGGCGCTATTGCCACGAGGCAATGAGACAGGGTTGCGGGTGACTATGACCGGCTATACTGGCTTGCCCATTTCCTTGCGGAGGCTTTGTCGGAACGACGCCAGGGCTTAGATAGGGCGAACCGCAATGGGGTAGGATGTGACATGAATGAGGCAAGATTGTTGCAGGCTTTCACAGGTAGAAGTAAAATAGGCCCTGTGGATGGTCAAATTTGTTTTGATGGCTGGTACGGCTTTTGCTTGGTGAGCAAAGGATTCCCAGTGCATGAGTCTATTGAATTTGCGAAGACAGATGGACGGAGTTATTTCCAGTCGGCGATGCAGCAACCCGACCAGACGGTTATTGAGTTGATGGAACAGCAAAAGGCGACATGGTTTCGACTGCTCGATTTTCTGGATGAAGAGGTCACTCTTCATTCGGCAGATGGGCAGATTCTCTATGCCAATCAGCGACTGCTTGAATCGAGCGGTGGCATCGCATACGAGTGGCTCGGAAAGCCTTGCGAAGTTGTCTTTCCCCCTGAGCAGTGTCCGCATATGGAAGCGCTCAGGGATAAAGCGCCCGTGCAGATAGAGGCGAATGGTGAACCATCTGGCCGGCGCCGGACAGTAACGGTGGTGCCTTTGATGGGGGCTGACGGCGAGGTCGAGGGATATGCCCGGCTCAGCGCAATACCGCGCGCGACGCCTTCACAGGAAGCGCTGTTGAAAGCTGAGCACTTTGCGACCCTGGGCCAGATGATGTCGGGTATTGCTCATGACGTCGGCACGCCGCTCAACATCATCTCTGGATATGCCGAATACCTGTTGATGCGGACGAAGGGCGAAGCGACGGGCTACAAGGAGCTGACGGCGATCCTTGAACAGACGCGGCGTGTGGCCGAGTATATCCGCATCATGCTCGACCTGGCGCGGCCCTCGCAAGGGCGTGTGGATGCGATTGAATTGAAGGGATTCCTTGGCGACTCGCTCGAATTGATGGGCAGCCATCTGCGCAAGGCGAGTGTGTGTGTGGAGCTCTCCTGCAAGAGCGCGCCGCCGGTGATCTATGGCGATGGCCCGCGATTGCGGCAAGCGTTCTTCAACCTGCTGTTGAATGCCGGACGCAGACTTGGTGCTGGCGGCCAGTTGGAGCTCAGCATTGAAGAGCCGCCGGAAATGCCCGGATTCATCGGAGTGCGATTGACGGGCGTGGACCGCGAAGGCCACAGCCAGGACTTTGCCGAATCGTTCGCGGAATTTCTTGCGCCTCGGCGCAACTGGGGAAAGGAAGAGATGGGGTTAATGCTGACCCGAGGAATCCTTGATGAATATGGTGCGAAGGTGGCGGCATTGCCAGTCGAAGGGCATGGCGTCAGCCTTATTGTTTATCTTCCTAAGCGGGCGGGTGGCCAGGTGATAGGCCGACAAGCCCAGCGGTAAGCGTTTATGAAACAGAAAATTCTTATCGTTGAAGACGAAGCGCAGATGTGCGATCTGCTGATGTCTTTTTTTGGTGACAAGGGCTACAAAGTCATGGCGGTGCAGAATGGCGAAGACGCCATTGCGCGGCTTGAGGAGGAAGATTTCGCCCTGGTGATCACGGACATCAAGTTGCCGGGCATGAGCGGGCTGGAGCTGCTGGCCCGTCTCAGGTCAGAGTGGCCGGACGTGGCGGTCATCATTATGACGGCGTTCAGCTCGATTTCCTCAGCGGTCGAAGCCATGAAGCTGGGCGCCGAAGATTACATCGGCAAGCCGTTCCAGCTCGACGAGCTGGCGATTACCGTAGACAAGGCGCTGGAACGGCGCAGTCTGCGGCGTGAGGTGCGCGAGCTGCGCGCTGAGGTGCGCGACCGTTACAACTTTTCCAACATTGTCGGGCGCAGCAAGCCCATGTTGCAACTGTTCGAAGTGATCCGACGCATTGCGGCGCGGCGCGACGCTTCGGCGCTGATTATCGGCTCGACGGGAACCGGCAAAGAGCTTGTCGCCAGGGCTATCCACTACAACTCTGACCGCCGCGACGCGCCGTTTATGCCGATCAATTGCTCGGCGATCCCTGAGACGCTGCTGGAGTCGGAATTGTTCGGACATCAGAAAGGCGCATTCACAGGGGCGCATGAAACACGGCGCGGGCTGCTCGAAGAAGCGCAGGGCGGCACGGTTTTTCTCGATGAGATCAATACCCTGTCACAGAATCTTCAAGTCAAACTACTACGTGTCCTGCAGGAGCGCGTTGTCAGGCGCGTCGGCGGGCGCGAGAACATCACCATCGATATACGCCTGGTGTCGGCCAGCAACCTCGACCTTGAAGAAGCGGTCAAGCGCGGCGAGTTCCGCCAGGACCTGTTTTACAGGCTCAGCGTGGTGCCCGTGCGGCTGCCGGATTTGAAAGACCGGCGTGAAGATATTCCGCTGCTGGTGAATCATTTCCTGCAAAAGTTCGCGCAGCAGCATGGCGAGCCGATGCGGCGCTTTTCAAGCGAGGCGATGCGCGTATTGATGACCCATGCCTGGCCGGGCAATGTTCGCGAGCTGGAGAACGCCGTCGAGCACGCCTTGACTATGGGGAGCGGCGACATCCTGACGATGGATGACCTGCCGTCGAGCGTCACCTCCCCTGAGCGTGACATTGTTGAATAGGCGACTCTGGACAATGTTTCGTTAGCGGAAGTCGAGCGCCGATACATTGTCAAGATTCTGGAAAAGATGAGCGGTCATCAGATCAAGACGGCGCAAATTCTCGGCATTGATCGGCGGACACTGTACAGGCGCTTGCGGCAGTATGGGTATGGCGGCCATCTGCATGACGAAGATAGCGATTTCTTCGATCCCTCGGAAGAGACCGTGCAAGTCAGGGTGCCTTCACTATAGAATACAGGGAACCGGCGATGGCTGACGGACCACCGCAGCGCGACGGCTGTATGTTAATATTTAGGCGAGGGATTAATCGATATGGCAGATGAAGCCGACAAAGACCATACGCCGGTCGCAAGCGAAGAGACGGCGAGCGATCAAGGGACGCGGCTAGGCAGCAATCATGGCGAAGAGGGCAAGTGGGTGGAGAAGAGCGGCTACGCCCGCGACATCAACGCCATCAGCAAGCCCGGCGGCAGCAGTCGTGAAGTTCGCGGCGGCGCGGCAAGCCAACAGCCGCATCCGTCACGCAACCTGTCAGCGCGTGCAAAGGGCTATGGCATAGGTGGCGGCTACGAGCGGCCATATCGGAAAGAGAAGTCACGCCCTGCGGAAGCGAGCGCCGAACTCTACGGCCCGATGCCGCCGGGCGGCTATTACGGAACGGGAATCGGGGCGCGTCCATTCGAGCGCGGGCGCGCCGGGTTTGACGACGAGATGAGCTGGTATCGCTCGCAGTACGGCGAGACGACGAGCGGTTACGAGAAGCGCACGAAATAAGCTGGCCCCCAGCTTCATGAAATTTGAATTTTATTTACCCCCGGCAAGGACGCTCTCGGCACGGGCTTTATCCTTGGTGTAAGCCGCGTTTCGCTCGACGGTCCAGTTTTGGCCGTCCTGTTTGAGAATGTAACCGAGATACTCTTTTTGAAAATTGCCCTCGCCGCTCGCGAAGTTATGGGTTATGGTGACAGCGATGTAGGCTTTGTCGGGCATGTTGTCAGCCGGGTGGAAGAAATCGACGACCATTTCCCGGACGCCGACCCCCTGACTCTGCAGCTTCTCTTCGACGGCTTTGCGCGCCTTCTCTTGTTTTGAGCTGCAAGCGCCGGCTACGATCAGGAACAGAGAGAAAACGATGAATAGGACGACGGTTGTAGTTTTGCTTCGATGGCGGCTCATAGGCAAGATTTTTACCTTAGCCATTCCGCTTTTACAAGCAGCGGGCGCGGGCGGGCGGCAGAGTCAGTGAAGTAAGAAAGGGACGGATGGGCATTTTTGTTAAACAGTTGCTCGCCGGAAGAGAATTCGCGGAGAGTAATCCGATTGCCGGGCAGATGGCCAATTTCGTTTATCTGCTTGGCGACCAGCAGACAGGCGAATGCCTGGTGGTTGATCCGGCCTGGGATATCAGCGGCATTTTGAATGAGATTGATCGGCAAGAGTTACGGCTAACCGGCGCGCTGGTGACGCATTATCATCCCGATCATGTGGGCGGCGATCTTTTCGGGCATCATATTGCCGGCCTCGCCGAGTTGATGAGCTTGCGGCCCGTGAAGGTCTATGTCAACCGGTTGGAAGCTGAAGGCATACGGCTGGTCACGGGGTTGTCGGATTCCGATATGATAAAAGTCGCGGGGGGCGATCAGCTTGAGGTCGGCAGCGCGTCGCTTACCTTCCTGCATACGCCGGGGCATACGCCGGGCAGTCAATGTTTTCTGCTGGGCTCATCCCTGGTTTCCGGCGATACGTTATTCATCGGCGGGTGCGGGCGCGTCGATCTGCCCGGCGGCGATGCCGAGCAGTTGTATTATTCTTTAACTCAGGTTCTTGGCAAATTGCCTGATGACACGGAACTCTTTCCGGGTCATAATTACGCCACGCGACCAAGCAGTACGATTGGCCGCGAACGCCAGGAGAATTTTACGATGCGGGTCGGCAGTCTGGCTGAATGGCAGCGGTTGATGGGATAGGCGAGCGGGCCGACAGTCATTTGCAAGTGCAAGCGTAGACGGAAGCGTGAGTCTGATAACGATTTAATGATTCTCGGATTACGTTCATTAGCTTGAGCTGATTAGGCTTAAGCTGAGGTGGATTAGCGTGAAGGCTGGAGGGTGATTTGGTTGTGTGGCTGGCAGGCAGCCAAGTTGGATTTCCTCATTTCAGCATTGTCGAGTAGTAAGGAGTAGAAGCAAGATGGAACGGTTTCTCAGGCTGGTTGCACTGGGATTGATTATTAGCACCATGGGAGTCTCAGGATTCAGGCGCGGCGCCGTGTTTCCAGAGGCGAACGAAGGCGTTCTCGCGCGCCTCTTGGAGGCGCGGTCTCTTCTCGCAAATGAGCGGGTTGGTATGCAGAAGGGAATCGTCGGTACTCGCCGCGTCAAGGTATCGCGGCGTCGCTATCAGGAGGTTCCGGTTATCGGCATTACCGGTCGAGAAATTGCCCTTGCCGTTCTTGATAGCCAGGGGAACTTTCATGTCGTGCGCGGGCTGAAGCGAGACAATCAAGGGTTTGAGCCGTTGACTCCTGGTTATCAACTTGTCTTGAGAAGAGAGAATGGGATCAACTCGGAGTTTGTTTGTGTCAGCCCATCGGGCGGTCGCGTTCTTGCCATCAAGTACCCGGTGTCGAATGAGCGCGGGCGGTTCGGAGGCGACTCCGAAGTGATTGAAGCGGTTTACACCCCCTACTCTCAAGAAATTGATAGCTCGGAGATCATCCGGCGAGGCATCGAGGTTCAAAGCGGATTTATCAATCAAGCCTATGAACGCTTAAAGAATCGGCAAGTGCGGTCGCGAGCCTTTGAGGGCCGCGCCATCACGGACGCCATTCCGCGCGAGGTGCTGCGAGTCTTGCTGATCAATGAGCATATAGATCCGGGAGAATTCCACTCAGCAGACCTGGCTGAAGGGCTGGCCCGGCGAGTCTTGGCGGTGGTGGCCGCCAATGGCGAAAAGGCATATGCGTATTCGATAAGCAGGGCAGGTGCGAGAGGGTTGGTTCAAATGATCGCTTCCACCTATTCCTTATTATTAAAGCGCTATCCTGAGGCCGGGCTGAAGGCCGATTTTATCGCAGGGATGAGCGACCCGGTGAACGCGATCATGGCCCAGGTGCTTTTGTGTGATGCGGATTGGGGGGCGATACGCTCGCGCTACGCAATCGGGCCAGAGCGGGTTGGCCCATATCTCGCGGCGGCTTATAATGGCGGGGTGGGAAGGGTGCTGTCACTCCTGTCAACGGAGCAGGAAGAATGGATGGCCAACCCTGATCTGAGCCGACGCCCGGCGCAGACGATCACCCGGCGCATTGCTGTTCGCGGCCGTTCGCGGCGCGGGCGTGTTCAGACACGTTATGTTGTGAAGCGCTATGTGGTGCCGATCTTCAAGAACGAGACCAGTAAATATGTCAGCCAGTATCACTGGATCAAGGGTTACCTCGATGCCAGCGCCGCTGATGGGAAACGCAGCAACATCGAGGTGGAAAAATGAAACGGCGCACAGACCGAACTGCCATCAGGGCGGCGCGGCAATCTATGCGTGATTGTTTATATTAACCGGTCAAAGGAGCCGATAAAACGTGAGCACAGCCGAAATGCGAAAGATTCCGATGCTTGATTTGAAAGCGCAATACCGGAATCTCGCCGAGGAGACCGAATCTGCCGTAAAGCGTGTGTTGGAGAGCCAACAGTTGATACTCGGGCCGGAGGTGAAAGATCTCGAAAGCGAGATAGCCGACTACTGTCAGTGCGAGCATGCGGTAGGATGCGCGTCGGGCTCGGATGCATTATTGCTTGCGCTCATGGCATTTGGTGTCGGGCCTGGCGATGAGGTGATTACAACGCCGTTTACCTTCTTTGCGACTGCCGGCTCGATTATTCGGCTGGGTGCGAAGCCGGTCTTTGTAGATATCGATCCGCAATCTTTCAATCTGAACGTCGCAAAGATGGCTGCGGTTGTGACAGCACGAACCAAGGCCATCATGCCCGTGCATCTCTTTGGCCAGTGTGTAGAAATGGACGCCGTCGAAGAGGTCGCGCGCCGTGTGGGGGCTGCGGTGATTGAGGATGCCGCGCAGGCCATCGGCGCCGAGTATTATGGCCGCCGGGCTGGCAGTCTTGGGGATGTCGCGGCTTTCAGCTTCTATCCCTCTAAGAACCTCGGCGGTGCTGGCGATGGCGGGATGCTGACGACGAATCGCGCTGAGACTGCCGAAGAGTTGCGCATGTTGCGCTCGCACGGAGCGAAACGCAAGTACTATCATGATCGTGTCGGTGTTAATAGCCGACTTGACTCGCTTCAGGCGGCGATTTTACGTGTCAAATTCCGCCATCTGGATGATTGGGCAGCGGCGCGGCGGGCGAATGCTTCGCGATATGATGGTCTGTTTGATGAAGCGGGTCTGCGGGAAGGTGGGCAGGTTACGGTGCCAACCGTAGGAGCAGGCCAGCACCATGTGTTCAACCAGTATGTCATCAGGGCTGAAAAGCGAGATGACCTGCGAGCGTATTTGAACGGCTGCGGCATTGGAACAGAGATCTATTATCCCGTGCCGATGCACCTGCAAACCTGCTTTGCAGAATTGGGGTATGCGAAGGGCGACTTTGTCGAGGCAGAGAAAGCCGCAAATGAGGCTCTGGCCATTCCTATCTACCCGGAATTGACCGAGGACGACCAGTCGTACGTGGTATCGGCTATCGCGCGTTTCTATAATGGATAAGCTTTGCCATTTGGAAGAGCGAACGCTAGTATAAGCGTCTGATAACATCCAGTTTAAAGGTTTAGGCAAATAGATTATAGATTTAGGAAAGCGCCTGTGGGAAAAGAGTTGCTGGTTCGTATTCTGAGGTTATCCGGTGCGTCGAACTCGGGAAGTGTTGATGAAGGGAATGAGGATGAAGGGGATGCGCAGGCGCGGTTGTCAGAAGTTGTTAGATCAGAGGCTGATATTGATGAGCTGGAATTGCCGCCGGTTTTGAAGGGTAAGCTGAAAGCCTTTTGGGCTTCAGGGTCTCAGGTGGTATTGCTAGAGATAAGCACTGAGGATTCGTCGACTTCTAAGATTAAGGTTGTAGCAGAGTGGGTTGTAGAGCGGCGGAGATTAGTTATTTTTGGAGCCGGGCATGTGGGACGAAGCGTGGCATTGATGGGGGCGATGCTCGGCTTGGATGTTACCTTGTTTGATGATCGCCAGGAATTCCTGTTGCGGGATCGATTGTCTGATTGGGGCATCCAGACTAAAGTAATTGACTTTGATGATATCGGGGATTCAATTGAATATCGGGATAACCTGGCAGTTGTTATTGTAACTCGCGGACACCAATGTGATGAGGCGATTCTCAGGCAGGTGGCGAATCTTAAGGCAAGTTATGTGGGGATGATTGGCAGCCGGCGTAGAATTGCGGGGGTGTTTCAACGATTAAAGCAGATAGGAATCAGTCAATTCTTCTTAGATAAGGTAAAGGCTCCTATTGGGTTGGAAATCGGCTCAAGCTCTCCTCAGGAGATTGCCGTAGCAATTCACGCGGAGATGATTAAGCATTTTGCCGAAGCAAAGACAAATTAGATTGGCAGCCTTGAAAGTGGGCTCAGGGAAGGGTAGCTATGGCAGCGAAGCTAACTG
>JBJMGU010000272.1:0-23973 GCA_045807765.1 Blastocatellia bacterium | reverse complement strand
TTGAATATAGCCGTCCGGCAACCGGACTGTCAAGCGGCAACGAACTTCGCCGCTTGCCTTGAAGGCTCATCGCGACCGAGACACGCCGATTCGCCGCGGCTCACTCCTCACGCTTCGCCGTGATCACCGAGCCGGGCTGGCGAATCTCTGCCGCTGTCACCTTGCCAGCTTCATCAGCGACAAAATGCATACTGACGACCTGTGCCTGCTTCAACATAAAGTCGCCGCTGAGCGACGGCACCAGATCATAAGCCGGCTGGCCGGGAATCATCATGCTCAGGCTGTTGCCCTTCAGGCTGATCGTCACCGGCGCGCCCGGCAGCCTGTAGGTTCCGGAAAAGCGCTTGAGGTATTCGGCTTCGTACAATCGCGCGTCGGGCCGCTTCGTAAAGATGATCTCTTTGACCGCAGATTCAAACGGCACCGCTACCCTGGCCACGTAACCGTCGGCATCAGTCTGAAACGTGTACTTCATGTTTTCGAACGTCGAATCCGCCGCCTTCAACCCACTGAAGGTTTCGTAATGCCAATGCTCAAGCGGCGTGCGGATGCCATTGAAAGTCGCTTCCAACTTGCCTTCCTGCATGGTCACTTTGAGCGAGCCGTAGCCGGGATGCTCGTATTCGCCGACGTAGGCATCAAGCTTGTGCGCCGGCTGCGTCCCCTGCACCCGTGTCACCTGCTTCTTCTTGTCGCCTTCCTTCTGCAACGCTTCTGACGCCGCCCGCACCGCCGCTGCCTGGGCAATCCAGTCAACCGGCTCAATCTTCAGCAAGCGGTCGGCGATGACGTTGACGATCAGGTCGCGCAACGGCGTGCCGTTCATATTCGTCAGCACCACGACGCCATAGCCGTCCTGCGGGAAAAGCGTGACGTTCGCCGAAAAGCCATCGATGTTGCCGCCATGCTCGACGCGGCGGTGGCCGCGATAGGTGTTCACAAACCAGCCCATGCCATAATCCATCGGCGAAACGTCCGGTCGCCCGATAGTCGCGCCGGTCGTCATGTGCGCCAGGTGCATATCTTCGACGGTCGCGGCATTGGCAATCCGCTTGTCGCCGTACTTGCCGCCGTTCAGGTGGACGATCACCCAGCGGCTCATCTCGTTAACGCTGGAGTTGATCGAGCCGGCAGGCCCAAGGTTGGTGATCGGGCGAAATGGCATGCGCTCGACCTTCTTCTCATTCAAGCGATAAGGCAGCGCCGCGTCCGCTTCTTTCTGCGAATCATTCACCGAAAAATTCGTCCGCGTCATGCCGAGTGGCAGCAAGATGCGCTCGCGCACCGCCTCTTCCCAGCTCTTGCCGGTGACGACTTCGGCGAGATAGCCGGCGGTCAAAAACATCAGGTTGTTGTATTGGAACTTCTCGCGCAGGTCGGCGCTCGGCTCAAGGTAAGGCAAGCGCTCGACCAGCGACTTGCGGCTGGCGTCGTAGTTGTTGTACCAGACCAGATCGTGGCGCGGCAGCCCCGAGCGGTGCGTCACCAGATCACGCACCGACAGGCGCTCGGTCGCAATCGGGTCATAGAGCTTAAACGACGGGATGTAATTGCGCACAGGCTTGTCCCATTCGAGCTTACCTTCGTCAACCAGCGTGCCGAGCACGAAAGTCGTGAAGGCTTTCGTCGACGAGCCGATGGCAAACAAAGTGTCGGCGGTCACCGGCAGTTGCTTTTCGACATCGCGGTAGCCGAAGCCTTTGGCATAGACCACCGTATTATATTTGACGATGGCGATGGCCATGCCCGGCACGTCGAATTTCTTCATCGCATCGGCGGCGACTTCATCGAAATCTTTGAGGGCCTCTTGCGTGGTCGCCGCCGGGCTCGCTTTGCGTTCCAGGACGAACGGAATGTTCGCGCCGCCTTGCGTAAAGGTGCCGTTGATCTTCGCGCCATCGGCGGAGAGCGTGCCTTTGAAGCTCGGCTCGCCCGGCACGCCGCTGAGCTTGAAAGCGATGTCCGTGTTGGTTTGCGAGATGTCGGAAAGCGGTATATCTTTCGCGCCCTGCGCCGGGATCGCGATGCTGGCGCTGAGACCACCGCCGGCTTTGGCCGTAAAATCAACCGACATGGCCAGCGGCGTTCCCGGAACTTGAATCGCGCCTTCCCAGTGGCCGATAAATTTTGCATCCTGCGCGCCGGCAGCCCTGAGCGGCCCGGCGGCGACAGAAATCACCAGCATCAGCAAGCAGAGCTTCTGTGTAAGAGTTCGTCTATGCATTCTCGCTACTCCTTTTTACTTTGGATCACCTGAGGATGGCGGACAGCCTATCACAATCCAGCGTCTGATACGACAGGCATTGTGGCGCAAGACGGTTAGCTTGCGCCACACCTGATTGATAACCCCTATAGACGATGACGGCTGACCGCCTTATTTGGAGGGCTCGACCATGTCTGAGCGCAGAAACTGGTCGAGCAGCTCAGCGTACTTGGCGCTGCGCTCGGCGATCTCTTCTTCGGTGGCGGAGAGTTCTTTGCGGGCCTGGAAAAAGTCGTCGGCGATCTGCAAGGCGGCAAGGATCGCGACGCGCAGCGAATCCACGGTCATCGTCGCGCGAGCGATCTCGTTCATGCGCCGGTCAACGTATTCGGCGAGGTCTTGAATATAACCGTGGTCGTGATCGCTGCGCAGATTGTAGGTCTGGTTGTAGATGACGACCTTGTAGGGTTGGCTCGGATTGTTGTCCATACTTTTCGGCGCTTCTCCGAGTTACGGGTTCGGCGTTGTCGCTTGCGCAACGGCAACGCGCAACGCCAGTCGCACAAGCGCTGACCAGCATTGCCTCACTTCTTTGCGGTCTCCAGCGCTTCGAGGTCGAGCACCGCGATGGCGTCCAGCATCGCTTCGACCTTGAGCTTGATGGTGTCGCGCTCGTTCAGCAAGCGCTCGACCTGCAACGACAGTCGCTCTCGCTCGTCGCCCATCTGGCTTAGCTCGCGGCGCAAGCTTAACACTTCACGTTCGAGCGCCTCGCGCTCCGAGCGCTCGCGCTTGAACTGCTCGATGGTGCGATAGATCTTGTCCTCAAGGTGTGAGAACTTTTCCAGACCGTATATTCCGCTCACTCAGCCCCCAATCCAGTTGTCAGTTGTCAATTGCCAGTGCAAACAAACGGCCCACTGAGAACTGCCAACCGGCAACTGATAACTACCTCAACTGTGCGCCGAAGCGACTGACCATCAACTCGCGGACGCGCTCGTGCATCGCGGCGACCTCTTCGTCGGTCAAGGTGCGGCCCGCGCTGCGATAGGTGACGCGAAACGCCAGCGACCGCATGCCTTCCGGCATTCCCTTCCCGGCATAGACGTCAAAGACTCGCAGCTCGACGATCTCAGGAATGCCCAGCTCTTTGATTGCTCGCTCGATCTCGGCCCACATCAGCGTGTCGGGCACCAGCAGCGACACATCGCGCGCTGCTGCCGGCAGACGCGGCAGGGCGCTATAACGCACCTCGGCGGCGGGCAATTCAAGCAGCCTGGCGAATTCGATCTCGCCGACATAAACCGGCTGGCGGAACTTGAAGACCTGAGCGATGCGCGGATGCAGTCGCCCGTAACGCGCTACCTCTTCGCCATCGCGTATCAGCACCGCCGACTGCCCGGGATGCAGGTATTCTACACTGGCGCGCGCAATTGTAAAGCCTGAGATGTTCAGGCTGCCCATGGCCGCTTCGACCGCGCCCGCCAGGTCATAAAAATCGACCTGCCGCGCGCCGCGCCAGTCATCCATCTGTGCCGCGCCGCTCATCATCAGGCCCAAAAGCTCGCGCTCCTGTGGCCGCGGATCATTCTTTGTCGCCTCGAATACACGGCCTAATTCAAAGAGCTTGATATCGCGGCGGCCTTGATTGAAGTTGTGCTGCGCGGATTCGAGCAACCCGGTGACCAGTGAAGCGCGCATCTCGCTCTGATTGACGTCAATCGGGTTGGCGAGCACGGCGGGCGCTTCGGCGCCGCGACGAAACAGCGTATCGCGCTCGCGGTTGACGAAGCTGAACGTATAGGCTTCGTCAAAGCCGATGGTCGTCAGGGCGCGCCGCGTCGCGCGGCGGCGATCTTCGCCCACCAGAAAATGTCCCGTGCCGCTCCACGCCGGCAGCGTCGTGTCCACCAGATCATAACCGGTGTGGCGCGCGACCTCTTCGACCAGGTCTTCTTCGCGATGAATGTCAACGCGAAACGACGGCGCGATGGCCGTAAGCGTTCGCGCTTCGTCGTTCACCGCAACCTGAAATTCGAGGGCGCGCAGGATTTCAGCGGCCCGCGCAATCGGCACTTTCAAGCCGGTCAGCCGCTCGACGCGCGCCTCGCGCAGCGCCACCGCATCGCGGGTCACCGGTGCCGGATAAACATCGATCACGCCCTTGAGAATCTCCCCGCCGGCGATCTCGACAATCAGCTCGGCGACGCGGTCGGCGGCCCGCACTTGCGCGCCGAAATCAGCGCCGCGCGCGAAACGGTAACTGGCTTCGGTGTCCATGCCGAGCGCCTTGGCGGTGTGACGGATCGACGCCGGGTTGAAGTACGCGCTCTCGATCAACACGTCGGTCGTGCCATCGGTGATCTCAGTCTCTTCGCCGCCCATCACGCCGGCGATGGCTACGGGATGGTCGGCGTCGGCGATGATCAGGTGATCGGCGGCCAGCTCACGCGTGAAGCCGTCGAGCGTGGTGATCTGCTCGCCGGTGGTTGGACGGCGCACGATGATCTTTCGGCCTCGAAGCAGGTTCAGGTCAAAGGCATGCGTCGGCTGGCCCATCTCGAACATCACGTAGTTGCTGAGGTCTGCGACATTGTTGATCGGGCGCTGCCCGATGGCTTCCAAACGATCAGCCAGCCACTTCGGCGACGGCCCGACCTTGATGCCGCGAACGACGCGCGCCGCGTAACGCGGGCATAGCTCTGCATCCTGAATCTCTATCGCCGCAACGGACTCAACCGCCTCGTCGCTCTCTGTGAGCTTTGCGATTTGCGGCTTCAGACTGGTGCCGCAAATGATCGCCGCTTCGCGGGCCACGCCCAGATGTGACAGCGCGTCCGGGCGGTTCGAGGTCAGATCGATATCGAGCAAGTGATCGTCGCCATGACGCTCAATCGATTCGACGGCGAGCCCCACCATCGTCAGGCGCTCGGCCAGCTCTTGCGGCTTCAAGGTGATCTGGGCCAGCTCGCTCAGCCAGTTGTAACTGATCTTCATTTGATTCGATAACCCTCTTCTTCGTTATTGAAAATCCAGCCGACGACTTCGCCGATGCGAATCTCTTCGCTGCGGTAGGCTTCCATCGTGATGGCGGCAGAACCGCGGCGGTGGATGATCTGCGCCGAGCGCAGCATCTTGCGGAAGCGCGCCTGCCAGCACTCAACATTTCGCGGGCGAAGATCGATCCAGCCGCGCACCGCCCAGTCATTGATCGCCTCGTCGCTTACCGGCAGGCTCGGCTGTCCGGCGTACTCCGGCACGTTGACGCGCGGGCCGCGCAGCAGGCGATTGCCTTCGGGCGGCAGCACCGGCACGCCAATCGAGATGATCGTGTTGCGCAGATCGTGATTGCGTTGCAGGTAACGCCACAAGGTCTCTGACACCTCCTCCGGCTTCGCTTCGACGACCGCCTGCAATGTATGGTACTTCACTTTCAGCAAGTGCGCCTCATAGAGCAGCTTGGTTAGCTTCGGCGGCCCCAGGTCGCCAGTCGCTATCGAATTCGAGTTCGTCTCATGTTCGAGCCGGCGCAAGGCTTCGATGGCCGAGCCGCGCAGGTAGCCGGCGCGGTAGCTCGGCACCATGATGGCCGAATCAATGGCCGCGATCACGTCAACGCCGGTGTTGCTGCCTTTGGTTTCGAGCACGACATTGTGGGCGATCTCTTCAGGGGTGACGAATTCCATCTGGTTGATTGACGTGACCGCCTCGAACTCGCCGCGCGCGAAAAAGCCGTTCTCGCCCGTGTCTACGCCAACCATCTCCAGCTCGCCGAGCGCCTTGAAACTGTCCTTCGGCAAGGCGAGCCGCAACTCGCCATTGAGCGCTTGCGAGCGCGGCGCGTAGGCGACGACAGGCGAGTGTGTGCGGCGGTCTCTGAGCGATTGGTAAGTGACTTTCTTATAGCCGATCATCGCCGCCGGCTTGATCTCTTTGACGATGGGGCCGCCCGGTGTGCGCGCCATTAAGAACATCAACCCGGTGTGCGCGAAGCCGACGGCGGTCTTCGACATCAGCTTGGCCGAGGGTTTGTCTTCGCCGTGCGTATAAGGAATGTTCAAGCCCATGCCGCCGGTGCCGGTCGTGCCGATCTTGACGTAGAGCCGCGTGGCGACTTCGACCATGGCGCGGTAGAGCAACTGCGTATGGCGGATCAACTGCGGGATCGATTGCGATACGAGCAGCGATTCGAAGGTATGCTCAAGCTGCTTGCGGTTCTCCCATATCTGCTTGAGGTCGCGTTCTTCGATGCGCGCTTCGATGAAGTCGAGCGTATTGCGGGCTTCGATGGAGTTCGTATAGACGTCCTGATAGCTGATCCCTGAGGCGGTGTTGACACAATCGATCAACACATCGGGCCGCTGCTCGCGCATCACCTGGACCAGCATCGAGCGCTCGTAAGCGGCGTCGAGCGCCCCGAACAGATCATCATACAGGGCGCGACGGCGGCGCGCGCTCTTCAGCAAGTCGTTGCGGTCGGCGCGGGCGAATTCGGCGCGCACGAACATATTGCCCCAGGCTTCAGCGAACTGCACGGCGGGAAATTCTTTGCGCAATTCGTGGATGAGGTCGCGCACCTCTTTCTGGTAGAGCGAGGCGATGACGATCTTTTCGGGGCGCAAGTCGCGCGCCGTCTGACGGGCGACCTGCGTACCGACGAGACCTGCGCCGCCAAGGATGAGAATGGTTTTGTCGAGAGCTTGAGTGGGAGTGTTGGGCATAAGATGGGTTTCAGGTTCCCTTAGCTGGAGATGGTCGGCGCGCGCTGGCGGTTCGCGGTTCTCTGCGCTCCGTGATTTAAGATTCTATGTCAACCGCGAACCGGGACCGAATTCTCTTATGCGAACTGTTCGAGGAAGCGCACGTCGTTCTCAAACAGCAGACGGATGTCGTCTATGCCGAACATCAGCGCCGCCATGCGATCAATCCCCAGGCCGAAGGCGAAGCCGGTGAACTCTTCGGTGTCGATGCCAACGGCTTCAAGCACATTCGGATGCACCATGCCGCAGCCGCCCAGCTCGATCCAGCCCGAGCCTTTGCAGACGCGACAGCCCGCGCCATCGCAGACGTAACAACTGAAGTCTACCTCTGCCGACGGCTCGGTGAACGGAAAGTAAGACGGGCGGAAGCGCGTCCGCAGGTTCGCCCCGAACATCATCTCGACGAACTTTTGCAGCGTGCCTTTCAGATCGGCCAGTGTGATTCGGCGGTCTACGTTCAGGCCTTCGACCTGAAAGAACATCGGGTTATGCGTCGCGTCGGGGGTGTCGCGGCGAAAGACGCGGCCCGGCGCAATCACCCGCAGCGGCGGGCGCTGGTTCTGCATAGCGTGAATCTGAATCGTCGAGGTCTGCGAGCGCAGCGCCAGCTCCGGCGTGATGTAAAAAGTGTCCGCCGAATCGCGCGCCGGGTGACCCGCAGGGATGTTCAGCGCGTCGAAGTTGTAGAAGCTGGTCTCGATCTCCGGCCCGTCCTGGATGGCGTAGCCCATCGCCACAAAGACATCCTCGATCTTCTGGCGCACCAGGGTAATCGGGTGCAGGTGGCCGCGGCGCGGGCGCGTGCCGGGCAGCGTCACATCGATCTTTTCGCGTTCGAGAGCGCGAGCTTCGGCCTCTACGGCGAAGCGCTCGTTGAGCTTTGTAATTTCGGCCTCAACTTCGTTGCTGAGCTGGTTGACCTGCTGACCGAAGGCGGCGCGCTCGTCGGGCGCCAGCCCACCGACGCGCTTCTTCTCGGCAATGATCAATCCCGCCTTGCGCCCGAGGTACTTGTCGCGCAGGGCGCTCAACTGGTCAGCGCCGCTGACGGCTTTCAGGTCGGCAAGGAACTGCTCACGTAGCTGACTGAGTTTTTCGTCCATAACCCCAAAAACGACGAACGATGAATGACGCGGGCTGAATCAGCAGACTGCCCGATTCCCTTCGCGCCACTCATCGTTCCCGATTCGACCTTGAGCGATCAGGCGGTCGCGGTTTTTGCCGCCGACTCGATGGCCTGCTTGACGCGCCCGGTGATTTCCGTAAACGATGCCGGCTCGTTGACCGCGAGGTCGGCCAGCACCTTGCGGTCGAGGTCGATGTCGGCGAGCTTCAGGCCATGCATAAACTGGCTGTAGCTCAAGCCGTTGGCGCGCGCCGCCGCACCGATGCGCACGATCCACAGCGAGCGAAATTCGCGCTTCTTGAGCTTGCGGCCCGTGAAAGCGAAATTCAGCGAGCGCTCGACCTGCTCTTTCGCATGGCGATAGAGCTTGCTCTTGGTGCCGCGATAGCCGCGTGCCAGTTTTAAAATACCTTTACGTTTTAGCAGTCTCTTGTTTCCGCGTTTTGCGCGTGGCATAAGTCACTCCTTAATCGGGGGTCGGGGGTCAGGGGTCGGGGGCCGGTGAAGAAGCTGTCGGCTGACGCTTCTACCGGCCTACCCTCGGAAGGGTTCCCCGCCCCGGCACCCGGCCCCTGGTTTTATGATTTCTAGCCGCGGCCATAAGGCAGCATGCGCTTGACCAACGGCTGATCAGCCGGGGCAACCGTGCCGTCGATATCGAGCAACCGTTTGCGCTTGGCCGTCTTGCTGGTCAAGATGTGGCGGGCGTGCGAATGGCCGCGCTTGACTTTGCCCTTCGCGGTTAAGCGGAAGCGTTTGGCCGCTCCCTTGTGCGTTTTTAGTTTTGGCATTATTTCTCCTGATTCTTAAAAGCTCATTTAGCCTTCTTCGGCTGGAAGATGATAGACATATTCATGCCTTCGAGTCGCGGGCGCGCTTCGACGGTGCCGAACTCGGAAAGGTCTTTTTCGAGCCGCTGAAGCAACTCGCCGCCAAGCTCTTTGTGGGTAATCTCGCGCCCGCGAAAATGCACAGTGGCTTTGACCTTGTCGCCGTCTTTGAGCATGCGCGCCGCGTTGTTCTTCTTGAAGGCGTAATCGTGCTCGTCGGTGCCTGGGCGAAACTTGACTTCCTTGACGGTGATAAAAGTCTGCTTGGCCTTGGCCTCTTTCTGCTTCTTCTTCTGCTCGTACTGCCACTTGCCGAAGTTGATAATGCGGCAAACGGGCGGTTGCGCCTGCGGCGCGACCTCGACGAGATCGAGCCCCTTGCCGCGAGCAAGCTCTAGCGCCTGCCGCGGCGCCATGACGCCGAGCTGTGAGCCGTCTTCGTCAATCACGCGAATCTCTGGCACACGAATTCTCTCGTTGATGCGAACCGTGGGGCCGCGATCGCGCCGGTCACGAAAATTCCTTCTTCCTTGAAAGCTGCTAATGGTCGCTCCTCCTGAACCGTGAATGTCGGTTCCCTTCGACAACGTCTAGCCGCAGGGCGTTAGCGGACTGCGCCGCCTGCGTCATGAAAGGCTGGACCAGATCGCCCGGCGTGCCGCTCTCGAAATCCATGCGCATGCCGGGGCTGGCCGGCGCTGTCATTGTGACAGCGCTCGACAAGCCGATTTGATTCAGTCTCGTACGAACAACGTTCTGGCGTAATGGCCACTCTGGTCAGATCTTGCGTCAGCGCCCCTGGCATCAGGCCGGCTATAAAGGAACCGGCGGTCGTGCAAATCGCCAGAGGTCTTCAGGAGCTGACGCAAAATAATGGGCTCAGGCTCTCTCTATCAGAGAGCCGCCGAGCGATCAGCAGCGAATGCGGACATGCGCCGCAGCGCCTACCGTGTCAAAACCCGAAGACGAATGATAGCCTCTGCTTACCTGTATTGGCAAGCCTTTTGCCGCGCCGTCCGCCGGCTTGGCATCGGCTACGGTCGGCAGTATGAGCCTGCCGGGCGGCTTCAATTCGTGACGCCGGCGCGGGCCAGCAGGATGCCCGCCCAAACGGCCACAAAGCCGAGCACCAGGCTAAAGATAACGTAGAGCAGGCTGCTTAATCGGCTGCCGATTTCGAGCAGCTTGAAGGTCTCGTACTCGAAAGTCGAAAAGGTGGTGTAGGCGCCGACGAAGCCGACGGCAACGGCCAGCCGCCAGTGCGGGTGCAGGTTGATGCGCTCGGTCACCAGCGTCAGAAAGAAGCCGACAATAAATGAGCCGGTCACATTGATGAGGAGTGTGCCCAGAGGAAAGCGAGACGGAAATCGTTCGCTAATCAGGCCGCCGAGCCAGAAGCGCGCCATTGCGCCGAGCGCGCCGCCTAAAGCCACCGCAAGATATTTGCCCAATCTCTTATCCTCTGATCGCTTCAGCGGTCGAGCATATCCATCGCCGCTTCGGGGTAGCGCGCGCCCGAAGCGGCGCCCACCGGCGCGGCTTCATCGATGCGCCGCAAGTCGTCGCTGCTCAGCTCAACATCGAGCGCCGCCAGATTCTCTTCAAGCCGCTCGCGCCGCTTCGTCCCTGGAATCGGCACAACGTCTTCGCCTTGCGCCAGCAGCCAGGCAATCGCCAGTTGCGCCGGCGTGCAATGCTTCTCGCGGGCGATCTCTTGCACACGCTCGACCAGCCGCAGGTTGCGCGCGAAATTCTCGCCCTGAAAGCGCGGCGTGTGGCGGCGAAAATCGTTAGGCGGCAGGTCTTCGGGTTTCTGTAGTGCGCCGGTCAGAAACCCGCGACCGAGCGGCGAATAGGCCACCAGCGATATGCCCAGCTCGCGGCAGGTCGGCAACAATTCGGCCTCGGGCTCTCGCGTCCACAGGCTGTATTCGGTCTGTAACATCGCCAACTGATGCACCGCCGCCGCCCGCCGCAGCGTCTGCACGCTGGCTTCGGACAGGCCAATGTAACGGAGCTTACCTTCGCCGACAAGATCGCCGAGCGTGCCGACGACCTCTTCAATAGGCACGGCGGGATCAACGCGCGCCGGGTAGTAGAGGTCAAGGTAATCAACACGCAAGCGCTGCAAGCTGTAAGAGAGGAAGTTGCGAATGGCCTGTGGCCGCGCGTCATAGCCGATGAAGCTGCCGTCGTGATTGCGCAGCGCGCCGAACTTGACGGAGATGAAGACGCGCTGGCGCGGAAAGTCTTTGATGGCTTCGCGAATCAACTCTTCGTTATGGCCGACGCCGTAGAAATCGCCGGTGTCGAGAAAGTTGACGCCAAGCTCAAGGGCATGGCGAATGGTGGCGATGCTTTCGGCATCATCGGTCTTGCGCCCGCCATAAAAATCGGACATGCCCATGCAGCCCAATCCTATGGCCGAAACCTGTGCATCGGTGCTTCCCAGTCTGCGATATTTCATCTTGTGGCTTCCTTCTCAGGCTCTCCCATTGACCAAGCGCCCGTGATCGCAACAAGCATAACGAGCGCGTGGGTGCGCCACAAGCAGCGGCGTTGACTCGAAAGCTAAAGGCCGGTTAACGGATCACATCCGCGAAGGGCATATCTGCCAGCGCTTCTTCAACCGTCTTTTGGCCGCTTGCCACTCGGATCAACGGTTCAGAAAACAGGGCGATGAGATAGGTCGTCATGGGAACTAACTCCTGAACGATCTGATCGCCGGCGTCGGGGGAGTCATCGGGCAGCATGGCGTTGTGTTTATAAAATAGCTGGCCGTGATTATCGAGCAGGCCAAAGGCGCCGACGGGCAGCTTCGCATTCAGCTTCACCAGGAGCCGGTTTAATGCCGCGCCATGCGCTTCGGCAATCTGGTTGGACAATGAGACAAAAGATTGAAGGATGCTCACACGCTCCAGGTCACCTTCAAGCCCCGGCAGGAACGACAGCTCTAAGCGCCAGACGCGATTCTCTTCTTCGAACGATTCGATGCGGACAAGCAAGGTGTCGTAGGGCACGCCATTGCCTGCCGGTTGCAACTCGGTCTGGTAGGCTTGCTTCGACAGCAACTCGCCGAAACACTCAAGCGCGGCTCTATGCTCCCGGCTTGTCAATGACATCGCGCTCCTTTGATAAGCGGCTCAGGCGTCTATAGCGGTTTGCAAATGCATTGAGACTTAGCCACAAAGGCACCAAGACACAAAGGATCGCGATCTCTTTTGTGTTTCTTCGTGTCTTCGTGTCTTGGTGGCAAATCCTCTCGCTAAGCTCACCTGAAAACCGCTCTAGTTCTCTAATGCCTTGGCGATCTTTTCAGGCGTCGGCTGGACCGGGTTCGCAAGCCAGTCGAACTTGAGCCCCATGCTTTCAATCAATTCCATGATTTGCAGGAGATTATTCCCTTCAGGGATCATGATCTTTTCCTTCTTGATAAATTTCTGAACGTCGGCTTTGAGGCGCGCCTGGGTTAATTCTTTGGGCAGGATAGCAAACGTCCTGTAATCACCACGCGCGTCAGAGAGCTGTCTGGAGGCTTGGAGCGCCAGGCTATTGCGGTCGGCTTGTGCTGTATCGTACAGGTCATGGGCCATTTTGTTGATGTAGTTTGCATAGAAATGACCAACGTCCTTGAATTTGTGCGCCTTCAGTTCCCTCTCTAGCGGATCAGGCCCCAGCGCCTCCCGCTTGGCCTTTCCGGCGGAATCCCAAAACCAGTGATCCTTCTTTACCCGGGCAACGTCCTCTTCCCATTTCTTCCTTTCATCTTCAATGTCGAATACTTTTATGGCGATCTCTTTTTTCCTCTTTCGCTTATCCCACCACTTACTGATAGCGAATATCCCGCCTACCAGCGCCCCGGCAGTTAATAAAAGCCAGCCAATCGGCGTCGCCGTCGAAGCGAGCAGCAAAGCTCCGCCGGCAACACTCAGCGCGCCTTTAAGACCTGTCCCGATGGAACTGGTTTTCCTGTTTGCCTGAGTGCTGGCCGCTTGCTCAACCGCTTTCTTGGTATCCTCTGTAAGGGTTTTATTCTTTTCGAGTTTCTTCAACCGTTCTATGTTACTGGCCGCCTTAAAATAACCAAGCGTTCCTCTCACGATGTCCACGGCACCGGTTGCGACGGCCAGCCCTCCCGTCGCCGACTGCGCGCCGAGAGCAAGGAGATTATTGCCGGTGGCGTTTGCGATGTGGTAGGCAGAAGTTGCCGATTGCTGCGCCGCGCCTAATGTGCCGCTGAGGCCCGCACTGATACCAAGCCCCCGCTGCGCTCTTGTATTAGCCGAATCGAGCCCTTCGCTGAAGCCCTTTTTGGCATCCATGAGCGAAGTCACTGCTCCCAGACCGCTGCTTGCCGCGCCTATGGAAGACAGTATTTTTCCGGTTTCTGACGCCACCGGCGTACTGTCGCTGAAAATGGCTTTCGTCCTGTCCCAGGAGCCAGTGAAAAATGTTTTCGTCTTGTCCCAGACATTACCACTGTACGAGAGTCCACCCATTGCGGATATGACGCTCACCTTGTCGGCGATGGTTTTTCCAACAGCCGAGCCCGCGCCTAACGTCAGCAGCCCATAGTTGAGCAGGTCTTTCTTCGTGTCGTAGTTATAGTTCTTCCGCTGCCCGCCATATTTTTCATGTTCGGGGGGCTCGGCGCCTTCATAGATTCCCCGCGCTTCATCGAGAGAAAATTTCGCCACCCGCTTTCCGATGGAATAGAGGGGATTGCCGATGCCGAAGGTGAGTCCTCTTAAGAAGCCTTTCGCAAGTCCATAGACGCTGCCTAGCAATCCGGTGCCGCCGGCCACCAGCCCCGATAAGGCCGCCCTGATGATGCCGGGATTATCTCCTGCCAGGGAGTTATAGACTTGGCTGGTTGCTTTCTTACCGCTCTCCCAGGCTTGCACGAATGGCCCAAGAAAAGGCGCGAGGGGCACCATCGCGACCTTTAATGACGTTGGCATCATCTTCCAGGACATTCGATCTTCTTCTATGGCTTCGGTGACACTTCGCTGAATCACATGGCTCGGCGCCCGCTGCACCGACAAGCGCCGATTGCCGGTGGTGCCGCCGCTCTGCTGAACGACGTGCGTCAATTCGTGAGCGATCAACTCCTGACCTTTACGGCTGTCGGGATTGTAGTCGCCGCGCCTGAAGAACAGGTCCTGCCCGGTGGTGAACGCCTTTGCTTGCAGCGCGCGGTTCAGATGGTCTGACTCGCTATCCGCATGCACTCTGACACGGCTGAAATCCGCACCGAAGGCTTGCTCCATGCGAGCGCGCAATGGATCAGGCAATTGCTGCCCACTCGCCCGCGCCTGCTCGATGCCACGCTCGACACTCGCCCCGGCGCTGGTCACCGTGCCGACGCCACGGCGCTGCACGGGCTTTTCTTCCTCGTCTTCCTTCTCCGCCAACTCCTGCCGCTGGACGAGCGGCGTGATTGAAGCAGCAAGCGGCTTTCGCTGAATCAGCTTTTCTTCGTCTTCTGTCTCTGGCGATGGCTGGCGCTGAATGTGAGCCGCGGGCGGCGCGGAAGGTTGCATCACCTCGGCGGCGACGCGGTCGGCTTCGCGCTCATATTGGTCGTCTGCCGCGCCGACCGCGAGCTTGGCTTGTATGGTCAAACGGCTCGGCTGCGGCGGCACGCTTTGGGCGAGTATCTCGGCGACGGCGCGATTGCCTGCGGTGCGCTGGAGGGCGCGGATGTCGCCGGCGGATAGCTCGGACGCGGGAGTATTGATCGCCCGCGCCAGTACCGCTGGTGAGTGACCGTGTGCCGGCGGGCGACGCGAAGCGCGAGCGGCAACGGGCGGCTTGCGCACGACTGCCGAGCCTTTCTCGGTTGCATGAGTCGCAGACTTGTTTGGCACGGCCTTGCTCCCTCCTACCGTAGTCTACGTCAAATCCCCTTTTGCTGGGCCTTCATCTCAGCCGTCTTCTCAGCCACGTACGCGTCGAACATTGCCCTTAGACGTGCGACTGTTGCTCGGAGCCACGCTTCGTGCTCTGCCTCGTTGCCGATGGTCTCACCTGTGGAGCCCGGCACCCAAACGACCACTCCGGCCTGGCGGCGCACGAGGTCACCCAGGTGCGGCGGCGGGTCCGCAACTACTTTCTCAAGGCACTGTACCGCATCATCGGCCCACCACAGGAAGGATTCGAGCTTCATCTGAAAGCGCTTGAACCCCTGTTCCTTGTCATCTCCATGGCCGAAGAGGTCCTCAAGCGCTTCGAGCGCGAACGGCAGAGGGTTCGCCAGGCGGGCCTCAGAATCGCGCACGATCTCGTCCCAGAAATCATTGCCCATGTATTCAGCAAAATCGCGGTTGAGCTTTGCCATTCGCCGCCTCCTCATGGCTTCGGGAACGCTGTCTTGATGGCCCAGCCCCCGGTGTTCTGCTTGGTGGTCGGGTCAACGACCACAAAGACTTTCGTGTAGGTCGCGTTGCCGCCGGTTGTGAGCGACTTCTTGGTCGTATCGGGACCGTTGGCGTCAGTCGGTCGGCCAGCACCCGTGTAGTCGCCGGCGTAGAGTTCGCGCTCGCCGCTCTTAGACGTGTCAATATATTTCGGCATTTCTGATTCCGCGTAGGGGGTGCCGGGCGGGTCATCTTGCTTCGTGTAGGCGACACAGCTCACGTTGACGGCTTCGGTTATTTGCACCTGGGAGCCTTTCGCGAGCGTCTTCCGATGGGTTTCCCACTTTTGGACGAGGTCTTTATCGAGGGCGGTCTTGACGGCGGCGGTGGCTTTATCCTCGTCGGCGAAGACTGAGGCAATGCCCGCATCGTCCAGGGCCATTAACACCCCGTCAACCTTCTGAAATGCCGCGCGCAGGGCGACTTGCCGGTGCCCGGTCATTTTGCCTTTGCCGAGGATGTGGCGCTGGTGGGAGTGGCCGCCAGAGTAGTCATCCTCCTTCTCCAGGCTGACGAAGGCACGTGGCGTCTTGCCATCGTTCACGCTCAGGATCGCTTCGGCGCCTTTCTTAATCGTTCCCAAGACCGACTCGAGGGCCGCCTTCCGCCGCATCGCGATCAGATGATACTTTTTGCCTTTCTCGCCGGCCACGTCCTTACTCTCCGGTTCGTAGATCGCCTTGTTGACGCAGTCGGCGATGGTCCAGTTATTATAATTAGGGTTGAGCTTGAAACGTGGCACACCCGAGTCCCACTGGAACGGGCCGAAGTCGGTGATCTTCGCCGCTTCCATGATTCCTTTGATGTCATCGTGGGTGGGAACATCATAGTCCGTTAGCTGGACAGGGGCACTCAGGTCGCTGGCCTGTGGGTAAGGACTCTTATCACCTGAGTGACCGCTGCCCTCACGCAGATTTTCCGATGCTCCCGGCAACTGATCCGACACGCTTTCCGTCGTTGGCCCCGCGACCGCTCGGGCTCCCATAACCGTCGCTTCTTTCTCCAGCCCCACATCATCATTGAGTGCCACGCCTCTTGCCCGCAACGTCGACTTCACCCTTCCCTGCTTCTGCTGCACGACGTGCCATGCTTCGTGAGCCAGATGTCGCTCCTGCCCCGGCCCTAGGTGTATGTCCGTGCTCTGCGTGTATGCCAAAGCCCGCAGGCGCGCGGGCGCGGAAGAGTTGTAATGAACCCTCACATCGTCCAACGAAATGCTGGAAAGGTTCTCTATTCCCGCCTTGATGTGATCGGGCAGGCCGGTGCGGTTTTCCCCTTTTCGGGCATTCTCAAACTTCCCCTGTAGAGGTTCCGTTTCCTCTTCGACCCGCCGTTGAATGGCATCCATCGGGGTTGAAGACAGAGGTGGCAGCGCCTGAGACTGATCGCCTATCTGCGGAACCATCTTATCGGCTGCTTGTTGGTGATGGTCGCCAGACTCGCCAAATCGGTGTCGGGCCTGTGCTGACGACCTCTCGTCATCTTGGCCCACCAGGGCTCCGAGCATACGCTGAACGGCGCGATTGCCCGCCGTGCGCTGGAGGGCGCGGATGTCGCCGGCCGATAGCTCGGACGCCGGGCCGCTCATCGCCCGCAAAAGTGCGGCAGCCGGGTGAACAGGTGTCGGCTGCCGGCGCGAAGCTTGAGCTTCAACCGCCGGCTTGCGGACGGCTGCCGAACCTTTGCCGGCGGCTTGATTAGCGGTCTTGTCTGGCACGGGCTTGCTCCTCATTGTCTGAAGCAGCAACCTGCGGTTAGTGACGATGCGGTGAGCAGCGCGCTGGTCACGCGGTCGGCTCGGCTTCACGGGCGCGGCCCGCGGCGTCGCCTTGCGATTGCTCTGGTTCGAGCATTTCTTGTATGACCTGGATCGCGCCGCTGATGCGCAGCAAGGTCTCGCGCACATAAGCGGTCTCGGTTTCAAGCTCGCGCAGGCGCGCCTGCCCGGTCTCGTATTCTTTCTTCAATTCTTCAAGCCGACGTTCGAGTTGGTCTTTCATCATCGTTCCTTTCCGAGCGATTCTGTTGTCCTTCTTGAAGCGCGCGAATGGTCTCTTGCAATCGCGCGATGCTCTTTTGCTGCTCTTTCGCCACTCTGGTCAATATCGGAATGACCTCGAACGGAGAAACGCTTTTTCTATCTTCACTGGCCAGATTGTCGGGCATCTCTTCGGCAATGAACCCGAGGTTCTGCCGGAATGCTTTCTCGCCTTTGTAATCGTACTTGATGGGGTTCAAGCTGTGCAGCGTCGCCATCGCCTCTTCGACAGAGATGTCGGCGATGTTCTCCTTGAACTCGCGAGAGCATGACATTTCGAGAGTGAACTCCTCATAAGGGCCGCGCCCGGCCATTGTCTGTACGGCGCCATAGTCCCTCGCTTCCCGCGCGCTGATGTAGTTATTCCACTTTGATGACTTAAACGAGACCTTGCCCCCGCACGAAATCCCGCCCTTGTCCAACACAACACCCTCAGGGGTAATCCTCATTAAATCCTCGAAATTTCCGACTCCGAGTTCATCATAAGAAGTGGTGAGTTTGCGAAACGTAAAGATTCCGCTGACCGAGTTGAAGACTAAATCCCTGGTTGACGAAAGGTGGTGGACATCAGCGTCTTTCCCTCCAAATTTAACTTTAACCTCCGATGGGGGATTTCTTATTTCCAGTTGCCCACCCGGGTCGGTCGTCCCGATGCCGACCCTCCCTTTGTCTTGCAGCGTCATGATAATTCCGTTGAGTCCAGTCAATTCGGTCCCTCCGGTTTTAGCCCGGCCAAAGTGCAGCTTCCATCCTGTATTGTCCCCAAAGCGAATATACCCTGCGTTAGGAGAGGCATCGGCTGGTTCTAATGAAAATCCAGCAACATTGTTTACTATCTGTAACCTTTTCCCGATGCTAACGTTGCCATTCCCCGTCCAACGCAGCGCGGTTGTTTGCGTCACACCGCTTGACGGGCTCTGCCTTGAGCCCAACGCGCCCCCGTTAAAGCCATACACGACCGGGCCATTGATATCTTCGTTAGCGAACTTTTTGGTGCTTCCATAGAAACCTATGCCGTGATTCTTGTCGGTGAAATAGAGATCGTTAACATTGGTCCGAATATCGCCCTTCACCTCAAGCGCGGCCTCTGGATTAGTCTCGCCAATGCCGACGTTGCCGCTCTTTCGCAGGGTCATGATCGCGCCGGTGACGCCGCCGATGGTTCGCCCCAGCGAAAACGTCTCGCCGCCAAGGCCCCATGCGCTGACGCCCATGAACCACTGGTAAGTGCCCGATGGGAATTCCGTGCCCAGGGCCGTCGCGCCGGTGATGAAGCCAATCGTCGCCTCATCAGTATTGCCGGAATTCGGGTTGCCAATCTGGAGTTGTCCGTCCCTGCCACTGTCGCTGTAGATGCTCATCTTGCCGCCGCCGACGCCGCTGCTGCTGCCGACTTGTAGCCGGGCCGTCGGGTAGGCGCCAATGCCGACGTTGCCTTTAGCAAACACCAGGAAATTATCCGACCTCCCCAGGTTGTTAACGAGATCGAAATGGTAAGAGATGGTATCCCTTTCCCTCGACTCGGTGCGCAGCTTCAGCTTGTATTGACCGACGGCGAAATCCACCAGGTTGCCCGCCAGGGTGCCTGTACTCGTCTGAATACTCAGTCTCGCCTCAGTCGGCTCCATTCCGATGCCGACGTTGCCTCCTATATTAGTTTTCTCCGCGGCGAGCAGCAATCGTCTTGTCCCCTGATCGGTAATGCCGCCGATGTGCAACCATTTAACGCCCCCATCGTCCCACTTTCCTATCCAGCCATTCAGGTACGGGGGCCCTTGCTCATCGGCAAACATCAAGCCGCCCCTGACCAAAAGACCGCCTTTCACGTCCAGCCCGCTCTGCGGGTCGGGGACGCCAATGCCCACCCTGCCGCTCGCCGCAAAGAGACTCAGGTGTCCGCCGGCGTACTCGTTTTGAATCGTCAGGTTTTTCTCATTAGCCGACCCATAGCCGATCCAGCCCTTCCGCCCGTCCGAAATACCGCTAGGATACCATTGCATGTAAACGTGGTCGGTTCCCTCAAGGTTAAGGAGAGCGGCATTGCCTCTGGCTCCGCCAGGGAATTTGATGTGCAGCGGAACTTTTGGATCAGTCGTCCCGATGCCGACTGATCCATATTGATTAATCGTCATTCGGGTGCGGTCGAGGATGCCTTGATCATCCAACATCTGAGCGCTACCCGGCGAGCCTGCGGTTACGAAACGGAGCTTTCCGAAGATGTCGCCGAAGATTAAGGCGCCGCCACTGTTAAACCCATCGCTGCCAAAGCTCCATTTTGGAGCGCCGCCGACTCTGATTCTGGCGACATTAAACCCGGCATAAGCGGTTCCGTAATCGACGTCCGTGGCGCCGGCAGAAAAATCCTGATGGTTGCCGCCGGTCTTCAGACGCAATGCGCCGTCCCTGGTCACGGGACGTAGCTCCAGATCGTTTCCATTGGCGCGCGCGCCGGCGGCATTCCTGCGCACGCTGTTGTCCGGACTGTCGTTGACGATCTGCGCCAGCACGAGGTCGCCGTCGGCGGCCTGCTTCCAAGAAAAGATGGCCGTGTCGATCAGGCGAAGGTGCTTGTCGGGCATCTGCGGATAGCTCTCGTCCTCTACCTGTTTCCATTCCATGACGAGGGAGTTGCCTTCGGTGATGGCCCCGGCGGCCCGCGAGTCGCCACCCTCCCACCAGAGTTCCCTGCCGCTCGCGTCAATGGCCAGCCCCTTCGTGACGCTGGTCACGCCGCTATTGAGACTGACTATAAGCCCCTGTACCACGCCCCAGGTGTGCAATTCCAGGTTGTGATTCTGTCGCATCTGTCGGTGGTAGGTCTGCTCGACCTTGAAATCTTCGTCGACGAGCATCATGCCCTGGAAGTAGTTGGCCCGCTTCACATCAAATTTGCTTCCTTTATCCTGCGGCATCGGGTTCTCCTTTCTTGGGTGACTCTGATGGCTTGGTGGGGCGTACGCCGAGCAGCGTGTCAAAGCCGATGCGGCTGTGCGCCTTGGGATCAGGCTCTTTCTCGCGCTTCTCCGCCGGATAGTCGGGAAGCCTCAGGCTCGGGAAGACCGGGACAAGATAGAATATCGTGTGCGCCGGCTTTTCCAGTTCGATCAGCGCGTGAGCGATTGCCACCTTGCGCTGTATCTCCGGCGCCGTGCGGTCCGCCCCGCCTTGCTTGTCCATAAAAGAGAGCAGCACGCCGAAGGCATGCTCCGGCTTGCCATCGCCCTTGTCATCCGGTGTGCCGTCAGCTTTAACGCCGGCCCATTTCTGATAGCCCTCGGCGACGTTCCAATAACCCCACGCCGGGTTCGTTGTGTCTGCCATGTCGTCGCCTTCCAGAATGGTCGGCTCCGCGCCGGTGAAAATCCTCAGTAGTTTCTTCAGGCTGTCCGGCGTCCCGCGCTTCTTGTAGAGGCTGATGACCCTGGCCAAAAACTCGCGCTGGAGGTGAACCGTCAGGTCGGCCCGCATCCCGAACGCCATCCAGCCCGCCAGCCACGGCAAGAACTCTTCGGGCGCCTCTTGCGGATTAAAGTAGCTACTGATGCCGGCGATGGTCGCCTCCAGGCTGCGCAGCGGCGGGTCGCTGGCGCCGATCAGAATCTGCTCGAACGCCGACAGGTAGTCGGCGAGAAAAAGGTCCTCGTGAAAGACCGCCGGCAGATACTTCAGCAACTCGCCGGGTGACTTTGGATCGCTCGACATAATCCGTCTCCGCTTTATTTCTTCGGCCCGGGCTGGGGCGCAGTCTCAGTTTTAAACTCGCTTTGGATGATTCGAAAATCAACCAGTTCGAAAGGCTCAAGCTCGATACGGTCAGCCGCTTGCAGCGTCACCTTATCGGTCGCCGGATCGATAAGCTGTAACGGCTTCGCGTCCTTGTCGATTTCGACGAAGTCCACGTCGGGCAAACCCGCCAGCCGCTCGATGATCTCGGAAAGGTAAACGTCGCGGCCAAACGGCCACCCATTGCCGTCGCGCCAGCCGATCAGAGGATGAAAGAAGCGGCTCAACTCTTCCTGGGCGGCTTTTTCGGCGTCGGCTTCGACTGCGCCCGGCTTGAGATGGAGCTTGATATTCTGCACGGCGATGCGCTTGTAACTCGGCCCCGCCACATTCAGCCGGGTGGTCAGCAGCTTGCGTTTGTCCAACTCCTTTTTTATATCCTTCAGCAGGGCCTCGCCCCCCTGGTCAGGCAACAGCGGAACCGACTGCACGGCAACTTGATAAGCACTTACGTCAGCCTGCTCCTTCGGCGGCTTCGTGGCTGAAACCCGCACCCAGTACATCAGGTTGCCGTTGACGGTTGACGGTTGCCAGTCATTTGGCGGCGCAAAGACGACCAGGCCGCTCGCCGCCCAGCCCGAAGTCAAGTCCGTCGCTGTCAGGTTCGCCCACTGCGCATCACCTTTGCCTTCGTCGCCACCCTCAGAATATTTGAGTTCCAGCGCGTAGCCCGCGACGTGTGTATGAAGATTGAACTTGATGGCATCAAATTTTGATTCCATCCCGACGTAGAGATATTCGCCTTCCTGTGAGACAAGCTGGAACTGGATATGGCCGGGCTCTTTAATGTCGCTTGAGTGGTCGCTGTACTCGTCACCCTTTTTCACCAGCACGGTCGAGCGCAGGACGGGAATGACAAAGACCTTGATGAAATCAACCTCCTGTTGATCGTTGCGCTTATCCTTCAAGGTGGTCGTGAAGACTCGCGCCACTCTCTCAGAAAAATTCTCCAGGACCAGCCGGTTGAAGTCTTCATAGGTGACGGCGCGGTAGGGCCTGCGCATCTCGGTCACGACCCGGCGCACCTCTTCGGTCAGCCGGGCGCGGTCACGGTAATCATCCGCTTTCCGCGCGCCCTTGTAATCGATCAGGTTCAAGAAGGCGACGACATTTTCAACCGTCACGCGGTTCAGCCTGTAGATCAGCATCTCGGTCACATAGGCCAGCATCTCGACGAGCGTGATGCCCGGATCAGATTCGTTATGGTTCGTCCATTCCGGCGCATAGACGGGGATCATCGCCCGCGCTTCCTCGACCAGGCTGGCGTAGGTTCGATCATCGAGATTCGGCAGTTTTATCGGCATTGCGCTCAGCGTCCTTCAAATCATTTCCGGTTGCTCTGCCCGGCTCGCGCCGCCTGCGAATTAAAACCGGCACGTTACTTCATGCTTGCCTGAAGCAATCAACTGGTATTCGCTCATGGCCGGACCGGGCGGCGTCATCGTCATCTTCAGGCTGATGACGTGATCAACCCCGGCAATTTGTTCGATCAAATAATAGAGGTCTGAGTCGTGCGGCTGGCGGCTGAAGTCCCAGCCCTCGCCCTCAAACCCGCCGGTGAGCGGGTGCAGGAAACAGGTGATCTTTTCCAGCACCGCAAGCTTCAACTCGCCGGCGATCTCAAGCGAAGTCGGCGCAATCTCGACCGTGATGCCGACTTCGACGTACTCAGGCTTGACGACCGTAAGCTGAACGAGCGGCGATTTCCGCTCGTCAATAAATTCCTGCACGCGTCGTTTCATCTCCAGGGTCGGGACCGGTTCGGAGTCGGTCGAGCGCGGCACGACGATCAGCCTGACCTTGCCGGCGCCCTCTTTTTCATAGAACCTGACGCTGCGGGCGCGCGCCACGTCGGGCGAAGCCAGCATCGCCAGGTCTTCGTAATCTTCATAGGTGACGGCGCGACCGCCGTGGCGAATCATCCGCGGCATCCGCTCAACCAGCGATTCATAAGCCTCTGCCGCCGCGCCGCCCGACGACTCGACATAGTTGGTGACGCCCTCGACATACGCCAGGCTGGTTCTGAGCTGGGTGATCGCGCCTGCCGGCTTGTTGCCGCTCTGGCCGCCGCCCGTCCGGTAGCTGGCCATGCGGATGTTGCCGCTGGCGATGGGCGGAATCATTCCGCTGATGCCGTCGCCGAAGCGAACTTCGCCCGCCAGATGATCCAGCACGTAATGGCGGTCACGCGGCCCTGAACCGTAAAAATCGGCCATCTGTTTCCATCGCACCCATATCTCAAGCGGACGACCGGCTTCGTCTTGGATTACGGAGATGGCATCGTCGCGGGTGTTCCGCTTGATCTCGTCTTGCTCCATGCGCGAAGGCATTTCAAGCTCGCGCACTTCGAGCCGCTGCCCTTCAAGCACAGGGACGAGCGCGGTGTGGAATCTCTGATTCTTGCTGCCATCGCTCGATCCCATCACTTCATTCTCAATCCGTGTGGCGTGACTGGCCATCACCGTGTTGAGCAGCAGGGCAGAAATCCGCGGCTCGCTGGTGTACTTGCCGCTCTTACGAACGGCGCGCAGCCAGTAAAGGGTCTCGCCGAATTCAGGGCGCGGCGCACAGTCGGGCGGCGCAAGAAACTCTATGACACCCGATGTCGTGAAGTTCGCCGTGGCATCAATAACCGTCAGGCTCGCCCAGCCGCTCTTGCTCGCGCCGGTCGAGTATTGCCACTCGATCTCCGGGCGGTCGTTCGCATCCATTTCGCCCGAAGCATTGACGTAAAGACTCAGCTTGCCGTTTGGCATCCCCGACAGGTTGGCGGGCGGCGCGAAGCCGAGATAGAAGGCGGGTGACGCATCATTG
>JBJMGU010000271.1:0-78911 GCA_045807765.1 Blastocatellia bacterium | reverse complement strand
TTCCCGGTCGAGGTCGTTCGTCGAGCGATCCCAGCCTCAATTGGGCAAAGCGTTTTCTGGTCCGCTCGACAGTCGGGATACAGGTATCAAGATCTTGCGCAATATCTTCGTCGCGCAGGCCGAAGTCGGCTTTCAGCAGAATGCGCGCTCTGGTCAATTTGCGCGCAGAATGTTTTCCACACCGCAGCATTTGTTCTACGGTGGTGCACTCTCTATCTGTCAAATCAACGTGGTATTTTTTAGCAGGCATGGCTGATAGCTCCCTGATTGAGATTTGCATCTGACCATACCTTATTCAAAGAGCAACCATCAAATCTTGTGAGATGAAATACTAGTGGGGCCTGGCGCGACGTTCTCCCCGTTTCACGATTTCCCACGCAAGTGGGAGGCGTGAAGATTTTCGATTACTGCTTTATATAATTTAAATTACTATTAAAATTATATAGCGACCCAAAAGTGTTCCAGGAACGGGAGTTCGGTTGGGATGAGTTGCTGAAATAACTCGCGCTTGAAGGCGTAGACGGTCTGCCCTTGAAGCAGTGCCACTTGTGTCAAGCATAGCGCCATCAGCCCCAGATGCAGATGCGCCGTCTGTGCCTTCGCCTGAGAAGCTGTTTGAAAAGTTAGCCAGCAGCCAAGCGCCGAAGCATTAAGCGCGTCATGGCAATGTAAATCATGGCTTCGCTGCTCGCAGTCAGCACCTCATAGTCTTTGCCCAATCGGCGGGCGTGGTTGAACCACCCAAAGGTTCGCTCCACCACCCATCGCCTGGCCAAAACCACGAAGCCCTTCTTCTGGTCGCTTCGCAAGACCGGTTGCAAGATTGCTCGGCAATGTGTCGCCGCCCAGTTCAGCAATTCGCCCCGGTAGGCGCCACCTACCCAGATGCGCCGCATCTTCTTGCCGACGCCTCGCAGGTGGCGCAGCAATAACTTCGCGCCATCGCGGTCTTCTACACTGGCCGCGGTGACGACGACCAGCACCAGCAGGCCGAGCGTGTCTACCAGGAGATGGCGCTTGCGTCCGTTGACGTTCTTATGGGCGTCAAAGCCGCGCACGCCCGGCAGCGAGGCGCTTTTGACACTCTGACTGTCGAGGCAATCCGCCGTTGCGTGCTTGTGACGACCGCTTTGCTGGCGCAGCTGTGAGCGCAGGGTGTCGTGGATACGCTGCCAAGTGCCATCGCGCCGCCACTGTCGGAAGTAGTGATAGACGCTGGGCCACTTGGGAAAATCATGAGGCAGAGAGCGCCACTTATTGCCATTATCAACCAAGTAGAAGATGGCATTAAAGACTTGGCGCATATCCAACTCACGGTGACGACCGCCGGGCTTTTCCGGCGGGATTAAATCTTTGATAAGCTGCCACTGGCTGTCAGTCAGGTTAGTCGGGTAGTTCTGGTTTGTCATACCCAAGACTTACCTGATACCCCTGGCTGGCAGTCAACTTCTCATACAGCTTCTTAGTAATCGAAAGGCGCGGCCCCATTTTCCAAAAATCCTCTGGGAGTTTTCTCTTACGAGGCGGAGTCATCTGACCTGATGCAATCAAGGCCAGTTCTTCTGCTTCCATGTCATCCACAATTGCAGGCGGTTCCTTATCGGTTCTCATTATGCCTCATCATCGACCAGGATAGTTTTAATATCCCTTGCGCCGTGCAACACCCTGGCGTCTCAACTCCACCTTTGATGATGCGATAGAAGATAGGGCCTTATTTCGCTTCTTGAGTTCTGCAAATACTTGATCGCCTGCAATGACCTCTCCTCTATCCAGTTGCTCGACGCCTTTGGCAATCTCTTGCCTGAGCATTTGCAGCTTAATCTTGCGCAGTTCATCTTGCTCCTGGATCAAGCGCAGCCCTTCGCGGACAACCTCACTGGCGGAGGTATACCGGCCGCTTTTTACCTTTTCATTCACGAGCTTTTCAAGTTCCGGTGTGAGTGAAACATTCATACTCATAGTCCTTAAAAATGTGGTGGATGTCCGACCAGCCTGGCTATAGCAAAACCACAGAAAATGTCAAAGTTTGTCATTCCCTCGTCGTGAGCTAATCAGCGGCATAGTTTGGTGTGGGTCTACGGGCTTTCATTAACGACTGAGTCCAGAATACGTCCTCGACCCGCCGACGGGGCTGTGCGGCGACGGCGGCGCGACGTGCTAATTGATCAGACACTTCGATAGGAACACGTTCGCTCATACACTCCACCTGAAACCCCTTCAAGCACAGCCAGGCAAAGGTTCAAAGACTCTGATTGAACCTTCATATCTGCCTTTATTCCCTCAGTACCGGCAAGCTAAAACCCCAAACAATAGACGCTGCCGGAAAGTTTCCGGCCTATGCCTACGCCAGGATGGGAAATCGTCTTGGCAGCCAAAGTCGAAATATTCATAAGGTGAAAAACCCCGAACGGCCAACTGTCGTGGACGATTGACAAGGTCGTAGCTATAATAGCCATATCATTTTTATCAAGCCAACCAGGAGCGGATATGAGGACCGTCAATATTGCTGAATTGAAGAACCGCCTCAGCGCTTATCTCAATGAGGTCAAAGCCGGGCAGGAGCTTTTAGTGCGGGATCGCAATGTGCCGATTGCGCGGATCGTACCGCTGCGGGCTGATGACTATGAGACGGAGCGGCTGAGGCTTGCGGCGGAAGGGAAAATTCGACTTGGTAGCGGGGAGCCGCTCGACGATTCGTTTTGGAATATGCCCGCACCGAAGGTGTCCCTGGACGATATTCGACACATGGTCAACGAGGATCGGCGTGAAGACTAAGCGCCAGCGGGCAGCGCAGAGTTTGCCCTACGCGTTCTGGGACACTAGCGCGGTCCTGCCGCTGTGTGCCATGCAGCGCCAAAGCGCCAAGATTAGGCAGGCGTCGCGAACGTATCGCTTAGCCGTCTGGTGGGGCACGAGCGTAGAGGCAACAAGCGGATTCCACCGGCTGAAACGAGAAGGAAAACTGATCGATGCCGAAGTCTCGCAAACCATTGACCGGCTCAATCAACTCCGCGCCAGGTGGGATGAGATCGAACCGAGCGAATCGGTACGCGAGATGGCCGAGCGGTTACTGGCAAGGCACAAGTTGAGGGCGTCAGACGCGCTGCAACTGGCGGCGGCGCTGGAGTGGTGCGGGAACCATCCGCGAGGGCGAGTGTTTGTGGGGTGCGATGGCGACCTGCTGAATGCAGCCGGGGCCGAGGGGTTCACTTGCATTCGCATCAGCTAACCGTCGCATTTTCAGATTCAACCGCTGGGAAAACTGGGCGCGAGGAGCGCTCCCAGTTCTGGAGCGCGGCGGTGAATCAGTTCGCGGTCATCTTTGAAGGCAGAGTGCCGCTGGGAGGGATTGACCAGAACTCATTTACACATTCGATCTGACACCTTCGTGGAAGTAGATGCTCCATTTCTTTCAACTGAAAATATCCCACCCTTGTGGTTAAAGTGTTGTCTTCGCTGCCGACGTGCGCCGGCCGCTGCCGGTATATCTGGCGGTAATGCTGCGGACGTAATACTTCGTCTCTTCGTAGGGCGGCACGCGGTTCCCATACTTCATCACCGTTCCTTCGCCAGCGTTATAGGCCGCTAACACCAACTCCACCTTCCCGCCGAACAGGGTCAGCAAGTCTTTCAGGTAGCGGGTGCCCGCCTTGATATTCTGGGTCGGGTCATAGGGATTAGTCACGCCATAACGAGAGGCGGTATCCGGCATCAGTTGCATCAGTCCTTGAGCGCCTTTGCCACTGACCGCCGTGGTGCGGAAGTTCGATTCCTGACTCATCACACAGTAGATCAAGTAGGGATCGACGCCGTAACGCTTACCATTGGTGCGGATCAACTCATCTAATTGTACATTCCCTGTACTCCACGCAACGTTGGTGGCTTGCGTGTTTAGCAGGCCGGCGTCGGCCACACCTCTTAGCGGCTCAGCCTTGGCCGCAGCAATTTCTTTCTGGACACCCTCTACTTTCGCGCGGGCCTCAGCCACAGAGCTATCACTCTGCTCGACCTCGCGACGCGATACCAATCCCTTGTCGAAAAGCTCTTTGACCTTCGCGTTCTGCTCGCTCAGCCTCTTAAGGCTGTCCTCATACGAGGCGGCGAGCTCTTTTAAGCTGGACTGGTACTGCTCGGCAGCGGTGGCGGCGCCTTCCTTGAGCTGCGTCCCTCCACTTGCCACCTGATTCTGGGATTTACCAGATAGCGTGCGGGTATCAGTTGCATTGATAGCTTGTGCCTGCGCCGATGCCGCGATAGAGGCTATGAACAAGACAATGACCAGCATCCTACTTTTTTGCATCTTGATATATTCCATAATATCCGACCCAACTTCCTTGCCCGTATCTGAACTCTTGAGAAGGCTATTGCCGGCCAGCTTCTACGACCTGGGTGGCCAATTCCTCTAACAGCTTCGCCAGTTGCTTCGCTTTGTCTTCTCCTAAGCGATCCAGCGCAACCGACAACACGTCGGTCTCGGCACAAAATGGGACCTTCTCTAACAGCGCTTCGCCTTTAGGAGTGATATGCAGCGGTGTGCGCCGCCTATCCTTCGGATCAGTCTTACGTTGTAAATAACCATCCCGTTCCAGTGCGTCAACGACCGCAACAAGTGACGGCGGTTTGATCATCATCAGCCGAGCCAGTTCATTAATGGTTAGGCTACCGTTTTCCAAATGGCGCAGTATGCCGCACTGCAGCATCGTCAGGCCCTGGCCGGTAGAGACGAGGCGCCTTTCAACATCCTTGCGGATGGGTTTGAGGAGGCCCAACAAAGCCGTCTGGACGCGATGATTGTTATCCATATCAATTAGGCTTTATAATTATTAACCAAGCTAATTAAATTGTCAAGAACTAAATATACCAGCGCAAGATTCAGGGAAACTGCTGCAATTATTGAACTTACTAGCTTAAGATTTGGTGTCTAAAAGAAGGGAGATTCTTAAACAGCGGTTTACCCCGAACCAGCGCGCCGCTTAAATACCAGGAAGTAGTCCATGCCATCCGGCTTGACGAAATCATACTGCTCAATGAGCGAGAAGCCTGCCTGCTCCACCTCCTTGATGACCGTGCGGCTATCTATTCCGTGATCATCGCCCTTTCCATTCTTGTCGATGATGCCGAGCAAGGCACCGGGTCTCATCGCATTTTGTAGGTGACTGAGAAGGAGAATGGGTTGCGCAATCTCGTGGTATGCCTTCAACATCAGCACGGCGTCTACGCTCTGCGGCGATAGCATTGGGTCATCTTCCTTGCCCGGCACGGTTCGGATGTTGGACAAGCCTTCAGCCGCAGCACGCTTCCTGATGTACTCTAAGAAATCTGGATTGATCTCCACCGCGTAGACGATGCCGCTGCTGCCGACGCGGGCCGCCGCACGGACGGTAAACCAGCCCCCGCCGGCACCGATGTCGGCTACACCCTTGCCTTCCTTTATCCCAAGCATGTCCATGACCCGATCAATTTGTAGCCTCTCGGCGCGTTTCGGGTCCTCAAAGATCGAGAGCTTACCTTTATAGGGGTTGCTGGTCGGGCGGTTGATTCGCTTAGGCTGATCGGCCTGATTCAATGGTGCCGGCTGTTGGCGGGATTGCCGCGTCAGCCGGGCATTTTGAGCAGCGCCCACGCCGCCCAACAGCAGATAGATTAAAAATACAATTACAGAGCGATAGATTATAGAGGATAAAAAGTGACGCATGAGAAACTCCTTATGATCTTTACAAATAATATCAGGAAAGGTCTAAGCGTGAACCTCTCTGCTGCCTAAGAGGTGCGGTCATGTTGGAATGACCGACGCAGATGGTTGGGTTGACTCGCTTATGCTAAGCGTTTCAGCACCTGATTCACCGCTCGGCTTGCTTCCAGGATTGACGCCCGGTGGTCCATAATCCCTGTGACATCAGAGTTGGCAAAGGCAATGCGACCCACCGGATGATTGCGCAAGACTTCTCCCGGTGCCGCTTTGCCCTCCTTGCCAAAGAAAAACCCCGGTTGCGGGCTCAGATAAGCGTGTCCCCACCGGTTCAGGATGATGCCGGCAATGTCACGGCGGGCGTCGAATCCAGCAGGGCCGAACATCGCCGTGAACTGCTGGCGGATGCGGCGCTCGTAGTCGCGAAAAGGCGTGCTGAGCAATTCGGCGCGGCCCTTTGCAACCTGCTGCTTGAGCGGCTCACCGGGATAAGAGAACAAGACCTTCAGCGTTAGCACAACCGGTGAGTCCGGTGAAATCGTCGGCGCGACCGGCCCGAAGGTGGCGATCTTGCGAATCGCCGTATAATTGCCGAAGCCTTCAAACCAACGGCACTCGGAGATGCCGAGCCGATAGAGAAAGCGCCAGTTCCGCACCGCCACATTCGCCACCAGGCACGGCGACCGATGAAATTCAGCGTAAGCCTCTTGATGTGATGTCGGCAGATCCTTTACGACGTGTTGTGATGTCCAGCTTCCGCCCGCCATAATCACCGTCCGCGCCAGGATGCTGTAGAGCTTCCCGCCCTGGCTGTAAACCACTCTCACCTGATCCGCAATCTCGGGCGCGCCTTCGTGTCGCACGGAGATGACGGTGCAATGGGTGCGGACGCGAACGGGCTGGCCCGGGCGGTCAAGCGCGCTGAAGTTCACCCTCCTGCGGCAAACATTGGCAGGTGTGTTCGGGCCGGGGATCGCTTCAGGGATAAGCGACTTGATGATATGGCGCGCTACTCCGGTATTCTCACCAGGAAACATCTGCGCGCCCCTGGCATACTCCCAGGGCAACAGGACATCTGCCGCGTAGTCAGCGTAGGCCGAGAGCGCATCCGCCCCGATCCCAGAGCCACCACCCGTAACCGGCGATAGAAAGGTGCGCACGGTCTCTCGGCTGATCCCGTATTCCTCGATCAGATGCTGCTCAAGCGTGATGCGGTCGAGTTGTCGCGAGACCGCGTCGCCGTGCTGCTTCGGCTGAGGTTTCGTAGCCGTCCGCCGGTCGTCAGCCATAGATAATAAGTCGCGGCGGGCCTGCTCAGAGATGGGGGCTCCAGCGAGCTGCTTTCCCCAGGGGTCGGTAAGTAGCATGCCCGACTTCTGCCCGAACCGCGGGCCGAAGTAGAAGGCGGAATTGCGTCCGCCCTCGAAATAGGGCGTCATACCGACGGCGATTTTAGGGGCAGGACCAGCCCATTTTTGATATTCAAACGTGCTGTGATTGATGCCAATCGAAGGATAGAATTCTGCGAGAAAGGTGCCGGGCAGAGGTGGAAAGAACATGGCCGACGCCTGATGGCTGATGAGGCGCTGGCCGTCAACCATAAACTCGTTGCGGCGCGCCAGGCCGCCGAAGATGGGGTGATTCTCAAGGATCAGGCAGGTGAACCCGGAAGCGGCTCGACGCTTAAAGAAGAGTGCGGCAGCTAAGCCACTAATGCCGCCACCAACGACGACACAATCAAAGGCCCCGACCTGCTCGATCTCTGCCGAAGGAATCGGTTCATAGCTGCGGTCACGGATCTTGTGACCTTCGGTTAAAACATCAAAAGTGTTGCCGTTGGCATGGGCGTAGTCACCAATGCCGCTGTAGCCATCCCAGACGTCTCGCCGCTGAGCGAGTAAGTCGACCGGGTGAGCCGCGCCGAGGAGAATGCTGCCCGAGGCCAACAGGGTTGAATTGAGAAAGTCGCGCCGAGAGATGGGCTGGTCCATGCCGAGTTCGTGCGCTTGCCGAGGCTTGCTTCGCTGCTGGTGCTTAGAATCCATAATAAGAAATCGATTGTGAGCTGACTGAAGCAGGTTCCTCCATCTCACGAGCGCGTTACAATAAACCGACTTGGCGCATGAGATGGCGCAGGAGGTGCCGACGACGAGCTATTCTGGCGTGGACTTCTACGCGCGTCAATAGCCGCCTCGACATTCTGTTCGCTAATGCCGGCCTGAGCGAATTCGCGCCGCTGGGGCAGATCACCGAGGAGCACTTCGACAATCTGCACTTTGATGCCGAACGGCGCCAGTTCCTGCTGCATCGCTGCAAAGTTGCAACAGATTAAAATCTTGCTCACATTTTCCTTGATCCGCTTTGAGGGAGTTCCCTAGCGGGATACAATACGATCATTGCAAATTCCAGGTGGACGAAATTAGTCTTCGAAAAAGGAAAAACGTGACCAATCCATCCAAGCTTCGCGTCGTCGTTATCAAGCCTTCCAAATACAACCCAAGAGGTCTGGTCGAGAGATTCTGGAAAGGCTTCATGACCAATAGCACCATTTACTACATCGCCAGTCTCATGCCCCGTGAGGTGGCGGGCATACCGGTTGAAGTGCATACCATCGATGAGTACGTCGAGCCGAATCTCCGCTATCTTGAGTTGTTGCGAAAACCGAATGGTAGCGACGTAGAAAACCTGGTCGCTTTGGTCGGCGTGCAGAGTCACCAGTTTCATCGCGCTTTAGACCTGGCGGCCTACGCCGTCGAGCATGGTTCCCACGCGGTTATCGGCGGACCCCATGCCATGACCTGTGACACGACCATGCTCCAGGGTAGGGGCGTAAGCTTCGCATTGTCGGAAGCCGAGCTAATCCTGCCGACCATTTTGAATGATGCATTACATGGCCAGTTGCAACCCGTCTACGGCAAGGAGCAACGCTGGCAGCAAGAGTTAGAAGCGCCGATTGTCAATCCACCGGACAGCAAAACATTGCGTCGCTACCTGGATAAGTCGTGTGGCTGCTACCCGGTCCGCGGCTGCCCCTATGCTTGTAAATTTTGTTCGGTGATTAAGATTGCCGGACAGGTCGTGCGGAGTCAGCCAATTTGGATCACTATCGAGAGCTTAAAGCGGGCTAAGGCGGCGGGCGTACGAAATATCGTTTTCACCCCCGACAATTTCAACAAGTACGCCGAGGCACCGGAGCTGTTACAGGCGATGATTGATGAGGAGATCAATCTGCCGTTCTTTGCTCAGTGCGATACGCAGGTGTTCAAACAGGCGGCGCTTATCAAGCTCATGGCTCGCGCCGGTTGTCGTCACATCTTTTTAGGAGCCGAGAGCTTTGATCGCCGAACCCTTATAAAGATGCACAAGGCTCATAATCACCCGGAAGATTACGCCGGACTGCTCCGCCTGTGCCATGAGCATGGCATTCAAGTCCACTTCTCCAACATGATCGGCTTTGAGGATGATAGCGAGGACAGCATTCTCGAACACCAGAGAGTGCTTTTGGAACTGGCGCCAGACGTGGCCTGGTATTACATCTTGTGTCCCATTCCCGGAACCGAGCAATATGACGAGTTCCTGGCAGCGGGTCTCATTACAGAGCCGAACCTGGATCGCTTCGATGCCAGCTGGCTAACCTGGACACATCCAAACTTAAGCAAAAAGCGCCTGCATCGATTACTGTTGGATTGCTACAAGCAATTCTACAGTGTCTCGGAAACCTACCGGCGAATAAAGAAGCTCAACCATGAATGGAAAGGCGGTTGGGATAGAGCTGTCGGGGCATACCGCGACAGTTTCTTCGTCCGCTTAGCGGTCGGCCAGGGCTTGCACCCCATGGATGGAGGCATCTATCGGTTCCGCCTGGATACCGCCAGGGACTATCAGCACTTGCGTCGCAAGTATTACGATTTTGATCTCGTGCCATTGCCTAAGAGTCTACAGCTTTCAGCCCAAGACGAAGAATTTAACCGGCGCAAAAAATTGGTTCTCCCGGTTTTGGATTTTGTGTGAGCCGCTTCAATGCTAGACGGTAGGCGCTTTGGGCTCGATCTTCGTTCGATAGTAAGGAGATGAATCAATAACCAGGAACAGATAAACCATCAGCGCGACAATCAAATCAAGCAGGACGGTGAACAGCATCACGCGCGGCCCGATTGATTCAAACATCTGCCCAATCAGTAAAGGAACAATCATCCCGCCGGAACTTCCGCCGACCACCAGGAACCCGGTCACTTGTCCCGTGATCTTCATCCGTCGTTCGGCAAACGTCAGCGCCGTCGGATAGATTGAAGCCATAGAAAGCCCTATGCAGACCGAGGCGACGGTGATCGCCGCCAGCGACGTTGACCACAAGAGGGCGATCCCTATGCTGATGAAACAGCCGATCAAATCTGCCAGCAAAATTGTGCGCGGCCTGAGTCGCGCCGCGATGGGGACACCAATGAGCCTCCCGGCAGTCAGCGAGCCCCAGAAGATCGATGTCAGATAGGCCCCCATGTGTTCATCGCCCAGGTTCATCTTAAGCACATAGCTATAAATCCAGCTGCCATAGCTCACCTCGGCGCCGATGTACAGGCAGAGTAACAGGGCAATCAACGCGACGAGCTTATAGTTGATGCCACTGGCGGTCGAAGTCTCATCCGAAGCTTGCTGATTCTGCGGGCTTGGCAAGCGCAGCAGCAACGCCGCGGCGGGCAGGATGAGAAACGCCAGCACAAGGTAAGGCGCCGCCGTCGTGTTTTGAATAGAAAAAGTTCGCGCGATGATCAGCGGGGAGATGAAGCCACCGACGCCATAGAAGAAATGCAGGGCATTCATGAAGGGCGCGACGCGACTCTGGTGAACCCAGACGAGCAGGGCATTGCCGCCGACGCCAACCGCGCCTTCTGCCGTGCCCAGTGCCAACATGACGACCAACAAAACACCCAGCGTGGTGATAACCGGCATCAGCGCCATAGTCGCCGACATGGCGATGATCATGGCCGCCATGACGTGGTGTCCGCGCATGCGATCAAAGAGCCTGCCGCCGAAGAGAGAGCCGAGCAGAAAGCCAAACGAGCGGACGGTGAAGAGATAGCTGATTTCACCAACACTGGCGCGCGTCTGTTCGGCCAGCGCAGGAAGTGTCGGGCCCAGCGAAGCCATCGCCAGCCCGAGAGCGACGAAGGCAATGAAGTACGAAACGGTTTGCGCAGTTCTAATATTTTTCAGGATGCTGAAATCCTTCCCGGCTTTGAGCGGTACGACGTTCTGATGAAGCGGCAATCGTATCAGAAATGCGGAGCGGGCTGAAACTCTGTGCGCTCATTTCACTACTGGAAGTGGATTGAAAACAAGTCCCGGACGCCGCCTCCAACGTCACAACGATGCGCACCCGCATGCAAGTTGGTGTGGAACCGCAGGTTCGGGCGGATGCGCCACACGGTCGTCTTACCGCAAGGCTGGTACTTGACTGCCCCTGCTTCGCCTGCCATCGCCGCGTTGACATTGACCCGGAAAACACGCGGGGGTAAGATGGGAACACCGAGATGGACGCTTGTAGTCAAGCTGGACGGATTTACAAGTGCTCATTCAAACGCCTCAATCAACACTCGCTTCAATATTCAAATCATACTCGATAGATTACCGCAGATTATTCTCTTCAGCAGACATGGTCTCATTTAACCGAGCGTTCGCAATCTCCCCGTTCCGGCGAACCCGTATCCGCTAAATTAGGACCGGCGCACTTGGGGCAATCGCGCGCCTGAGACCAACCGGCCCACCGAGTTCGAAGCGCCCTGGCTGATGCTAGCGCCTTTTGCGAAAGCCGCCGTAGGCCCACCAACATCAACCGGCGACAGCCATCATGATCGAAAAGGAGGGACTACCGTGGCACAAGAAGCGGCTCCGTATGGGAGAGTGACTCAGCGCGCGCCTGCGGTGAAAGAAGTGCATATCGTCTGGATGACGGCAGGACTCAGTTGTGACGGTGATAGCGTCTCGGTGACTGCCGCCAGTCAGCCCAGTATTGAAGATGTCATACTGGGCGCGATACCGGGACTGCCAAAGGTGCATCTGCACAACCCTGTGCTTGCCTATGAAGTCGGCGCCGACTTCATGGAGTACTGGTACAAGGCCGAGCGCGGCGAGCTTGACCCGTTCGTGCTAGTCGTCGAAGGCTCGATTCCCAACGAGAAGATCAAGACCGAGGGTTACTGGGCGGCAATGGGCACAGACCCCGCGACCGGCCAGCCCATCACCACCAATGAGTGGATAGATCGCCTGGCTCCGAAAGCCCTAGCGGTGATGGGGGCAGGCACTTGCGCCACCTATGGTGGCATCCATGCCATGGCCGGCAACCCGACGGGCGCGATGGGCCTTGCCGACTACCTGGGATGGGATTGGAAGTCAAAAGCCGGGCTGCCGATCATCAACGTGCCGGGCTGTCCCGTGCAGCCGGACAATTTCATGGAGACCGTGCTCTACCTGCTCTATCAGGCGGCGGGCCTCGCGCCGATGATTCCGCTCGATGACCAGTTGCGGCCCACGTGGCTGTTCGGCAAGACGGTGCACGAAGGCTGCGACCGCGCCGGCTACTACGAGCAAGGCGATTTCGCCAACGAGTATGGCTCGCCCAAATGCATCGTCAAGCTCGGCTGCTGGGGGCCTGTGGTCAATTGCAATGTTCCGAAGCGCGGCTGGATGGCAGGGCTAGGCGGTTGCCCGAACGTCGGCGGCATCTGCATCGGCTGCACCATGCCCGGCTTCCCAGACAAGTTCATGCCGTTTATGGATGAGCCGCCGGGCGGCAAGCTGTCGTCGTCCGCCGTCGGCCTCTACGGCAAGGCGATCTCGGCGCTGCGCAGCATCACCAACTCGACGCTTAACAAAGAACCGAAGTGGCGGCACACGCGTCCCGAACTCACCACCGGTTATCGGCCAAAGTCTTATTGACGAAAAGGAGCGAAACTCATGAGTGCTTCAACCAAACCGAAAGCGAAGACTCCGACGGCGGCACGGAATCTGGTGGAGATGAATTGGGACCCGATCACGCGCATCGTCGGCAGCCTTGGCATCTTCACCAAGATTGATTTCGAGAACAAACAGGTCGCGGAGTGTTACAGCACCAGTTCAATCTTTCGCGGCTACTCCATCTTCATGAAAGGCAAAGACCCGCGTGACGCGCACTTCATCACCAGCCGCATCTGCGGCATCTGCGGCGACAATCATGCGGTCTGCGCGACCTATGCGCAGAACATGGCTTTCGGCGTTCGCCCGCCGGCGCTCGGCGAATGGATCGTCAATCTCGGCGAAGCCGCCGAGTATATGTTCGACCACAACATCTTTCAGGACAACCTGGTCGGCGTTGATTTCTGCGAGCAGATGATCAAAGAGACCAACCCGAGCGTCTGGGATAAAGCCCAGAACACCTCTGCGCCGAATGCCGACAAGCATGGCTACAAGAAGATCTCGGACATCATGACGGCGCTCAATCCGTTCACCGGCGAGTTCTATCGCGAGACCTTGATGGTGAGCCGTTACACGCGCGAGATGTTCTGCTTGATGGAAGGCCGCCACGTCCATCCGTCAACGCTCTATCCGGGCGGCGTCGGCACTACCCCGACCGTGCAACTGTTCACCGATTACATGGTCCGTCTGATGCGCTACGTCGAGTTCATGAAGAAAGTCGTGCCGCTGCACGACGACCTCTTCAACTTCATCTACGACGCGTTGCCGGGTTATGAAGAAGTCGGGCGGCGGCGAATACTGCTCGGTTGTTGGGGATCATGGAACGATCCCGAAGTGTGCGACTACACCTACAAGAACATGTCCGACTGGGGCAAAGCGATGTTCGTGACGCCGGGCGTCGTCGTTGATGGCGAGCTGATCACACACGATCTGGTGAAGATCAACCTCGGCATACGCATCCTGCTCGGCAGCTCGTACTATGACGATTGGCAGAACTCCGAGACCTTCGTCAGCCATGACCCGCTCGGCAATCCTATAGACAAGCGCCACCCCTGGAACCAGACGACCACGCCGCGCCCGCAGAAGCGCGACTTCGACGACAAATATAGTTGGGTGATGTCGCCGCGCTGGTACGACGAGCGCACCGGCGATCATCTGGCGCTCGACACCGGCGGCGGGCCAATCGCGAGGCTCTGGTCAACGGCGCTCGCCGGACTCGTCGACATCGGCTACATCAAAGCCACCGGCCACAGCGTGAAAATTTACCTGCCGAAGTCCGCGACCTTGCCCGAAGTCGAGTTCGAATGGAAGGTTCCGCAATGGTCGAATGCGATTGAACGCGACCGCGCGCGGACTTACTTCCAGGCTTATGCCGCCGCCGCGGCGCTCTACTTCATGGAGAAGGCGATGGGCGAGCTTCATGCCGGCAGGACGAAGACGTGGTCAGAGTTTCAGGTGCCGGATGAAGCGATTGGCTGCGGCTTCCACGAAGCGGTGCGCGGCGTGCTGTCGCATCACGTCGTCATCCGCGATGGCAAGATCGCTAATTATCATCCCTACCCGCCGACGCCGTGGAACGCCAATCCGCGTGACATCTACGGCACGCCCGGCCCCTATGAAGACGCAGTGCAGAACACGCCGATTTTTGAGGAAAACGGGCCGGATAAATTCAAGGGCATAGACATCATGCGCGCCGTGCGCAGCTTTGACCCTTGTCTGCCCTGCGGCGTGCATATGTATCTGGGCAACGGCAAAGTGCTTGAGACGCACCATTCGCCGATGTTCGGTGTGGTTGGGAAATGAAAGAAGAAAGGAGTCAGGAGCCAGAAGTCAGAAGTCAGAATAAACAAGGAAGTCGGCGGCAGCGAGTCCGCTTATCGCGCCTTCCAAATTCATTCTGACTTCTGGCTCCTGACTTCTGAATTCTGATCTCGCGCTATGGAAGAGCAAGAGTTTCAACAACGCATACAGAAGATCGAGGCGCTGGTTCACAAGATCGAGAGCCTGGCCGATACGGGAGCGCGCACCAGCGCCCTGGAGCTTTTTCAACTGGTCATGGAACTTCACGGGGCCAGCGTCGAGCGCATGATGACGATCATCTATGAAGCCGGCGAACCGGGCCAGGCGATCATTGACCGGCTTGGGCGTGACGATCTGGTTGGCAGCCTGCTCTTGCTGTATGGGCTGCACCCGCTCGATCTGCAATCGCGCGTCGCGCAGGCGCTTGAACGGCTGCGCCCTGAGCTGCGCTCGCATGGGGCGCAGGTCAAATTACTCAGCGTTCATGATGGCGTGGTGCGGCTGCGCCTTGACCGTAGTGCTGGAGGGTGCGGGTCGTCAGCGCAAGGCTTGCGGTCGGCGGTCGAAGAGGCGATCTATGCGGCGGCCCCGGATATCACGGCGCTCCAGGTTGAAGATGGCGTGGCGCAAGCCTTTCCGTCCGGCCTTGTGCAGTTGGCCGGGTCTTCGAGCAAGCGATGATCTGGAGCGGTTTCACCATGTAGCGCAAGGCGGTTAGCTTGCGCAGAGACTCACGCGAGCTAACCGCCTTGCGCTACATCCGTTGGACTTGAGCATAGGAGGGAATGACTATGGCAGATCACGATACTTCACGCGACGCGCCGACGCATCATCCGGGTGCGAGAAAGGGCGAAGAGCTTCTTGACGATGAAGGCAAAGAATCGGGCCGCCACGACAAAGAGCAAAGCGGGGACAATCGGCCCTCTGGCGGCTCGACGGCCAGGGACTCAACGAGCATCAATCCCGATGATCGCAATCCCATAGACCCGAATAGCCCGAATATGCCGCCGTCATAAACAGCAACTCGATGAATGACACGAAGGACGCGAACCCGGCTTTCTGCTTTGCTCCTCCGTGTCATTCGTGGATGCCTAAACCAATATGAGTTCGAGGCGATCACCAGGGCCGAATAGCTCGTTTGCGACGTTGCGCCAGTTCATCCGCCAGCGCGCGCCGGTCGAGCGGTGCGAGATGTGCAGCCATGAACTGGCCGCCGATCATCCGCACCTGATCGAACCTTTAAGCCGCAAGCTGGTCTGCGCCTGTGATGCCTGCGCCATTCTCTTCAGCGGCTCGGCAGAGACCAAATACCGGCGCGTCCCCCGGCGCATTCGCGCGTTGACGAGCTTTCAACTGTCGGATGCGCAATGGGAGAGCTTGATGATCCCGATCAATCTGGCGTTCTTCTTTCACAGCACGCCCGCGGGGCACGTCATTGCCCTCTATCCCAGTCCCGCCGGCCCGACCGAATCGCTGCTGACGCTCGACGCCTGGGACGAGATCGTGCAAGCCAACCCGATTCTCAACCAGATAGAGCCGGATACCGAAGCGCTGCTCGTCAATCGCGTCGGCAGCGCCCGCGGCTACAATGAGGCGCAGTATTATCTCGTGCCGATTGATGAATGCTATAAGCTGGTGGGATTGATTCGCACGCACTGGCGCGGCCTATCGGGCGGCACCAAAGTTTGGGAAGAGATTGCCGTCTTCTTTAATCGCTTAAAAGAGCGAGCGGTCGCCGTCGGAGAAAAAGCGAATGCCTGACCTGAGCTTCGAGGTGGAAACGGCAGAAGCGGTTCCCTATGCCGCCGCGCCGTTGCTGGCTTTCAAGCTGTGTGTCAGCAACGCGGTTGTAGGTGAGCCGATTCACACGATTGCGCTGCGCTGCCAGATCATGATCGATCCGGCGCGACGCCGTTATCAGGATGATGAGCAGGAGCGCTTGCGCGATCTGTTCGGCGAGCCGGAACGTTGGGGCCAGACCCTGCGCCCGATGCTCTGGACACACACGAGCGTCATTGTCCCCTCGTTCACCGGAAGCTCTGTGGTTGATCTACAGGTGCCTTGCACCTTCGACTTCAATGTGGCGGCAACGAAGTATTTTGCAGGGCTGACGGATGGCGAGGTGTCGCTCAATCTCTTGTTCAGCGGCACGGTCTTTTATGCGACCGACGAAGGCGCTCTGCAAGTGGCGCAGATTCCCTGGGACAAGGAAGCGCGCTATCGCCTGCCGGTCGCGGTCTGGCAGCAGATGATGGACATCTATTATCCGAATAGCGCCTGGCTTGCGTTGCGCCGAGATGTCTTCGACCGTTTGTATCGTTACAAGGTGCGGCGCGGCATTCCGACCTTTGAGCAGGCGCTCGAAAGCCTACTGCCTGAAGAGGAGCGGCCTGACCACGAGCGCCCCGGCACCGAGGAGAGAGTCCACTGATGAATCTCCGGCTGGTAGAAAGACTGGTCAACGCCGTGCTCTACGAGGGGTACATCCTCTACCCTTATCGGCCCTCGGCGGTGAAGAATCAGCAGCGCTTTAACTTCGGCGCGCTCTGCCCTGAAAGCTATAGCCATGCGCAGCGCGGCACGGAAGCCTGGAGCATGCAGACAGAATGTTTGGTGATGGGTGGGCCGCATACGACGATAGATGTGAAGGGACGTTTCCTGCACCTGCTGGCGCGCGAAGTCGGAAAACTGACGACCCCGGTCGTCGAGTTATCAGAAGGCGCGGAGCCGGATTTTCATCTGGTCGAAAGTCTTGAGGTCGGCGATCAGCTTTTTCAAAGCTGGCAGGAAGCCGTCGAACGCGAGACGAGCGCGCCGCCGCTCGACTTGAATGATCTGGTTACTGAAGCGCGGCGGCTGATGTTTGCCTTTCCGTCGTCGCGCGAGATTGAGCCTTTGCGTGATGCAAGCGGCAAGATTGTCGGCGTGATCGTCCGCAAGCAAGAATCGCTCAAAGGAACTCTCGAAATAACCACCCGGCCTGCCGGCGATAACTTGTTTAAGTTCACGGTGCGAATACTGAATCGCACACAGTTTGAGGACGCTGCATCGAAGAGCCGCGACGAGGCATTGATGCAATCACTGGTTTCAACGCACACGATTCTCAGCCTTCGTGATGGCGAGTTCGTTTCGTTGCTCGACCCGCCCGCAGGCTTGCGCGAGCGAGTGGCCGATTGCCGGAACGTCGGCACCTGGCCGGTGCTGGTCGGCGAAGCGGGCGAGCGTGATTGCATGTTGTCATCACCGATCATCCTGTATGACTACCCGGAGATCGCGCCGGAAAGTCCTGGCGATCTCTTCGACGGGACAGAGATTGATGAGATTCTGACGCTGCGCATTCTGACGTTGACCGAAGAAGAGAAACGCGCCATGCGCGGCGTAGACGAACGCGCTCGGCGGATACTTGAACGAACCGAGACCATGCCAGCCGAGCAACTGATGAAGATGCATGGCGCGATGCGTAGCCGGCGTTCTGTTGAAGAGGACGAGCGATGAACGAATGGGAGTGGCAACTGCTCGAAGAAAAAACTCAGTTGGATCATGTCTCTGTGTGGGGGACTGATCTCAAGCAAGGCGACCGTGTACGCCTGCGTCCGCGGCCCGGCGGCGACATTCTGGATCTGGCGCTTGCCGGAAAGATCGCGACGATTGAATCCATCGAACAGGATTATGAAAACAAGATTCACCTGGCGGTGATCATTGATGACGATCCGGGGCGCGACCTGGGGTTGCTTCGTCAACCCGGCCATCGCTTCTTCTTTACAGTCGAAGAGGTCGAGCCGCTACTGCCCGGCGAGGCCGAAGAGAAGAATACATGACACAGCCACACATTCTGATCGCCGGCATCGGCAATATCTTTCTCGGTGATGACGGCTTCGGCTCGGAAGTGGCGCGGCAGCTAGCCAGCCGCTCGCAGCCCTGTGAAGTGCGCGTCGTTGATTTCGGCATCCGCGGCTTTGATCTCGCCTATGCGCTGATGGACGGCTACGACGTAACGATTTTTATTGATGCGACGCCGCGCGGCGCCGAGCCCGGCACACTCTACACCATCGAGCCTGACTTGAGTGAGCTGGCCGAATTAGACGCGCAAGCCGCGCTGGTCGAGCCGCACGGCATGAATCCAATGAAAGTGCTGGCGATGGTCAAGGCGATGGGCGGCGAGTTCAAGCGCATCTTGCTGGTCGGCTGCGAGCCGGCGACGCTCGGCCCCGAAGAAGGACAACTAGGCTTGAGCGAAGTGGTCGAAGCCGCCGTCACTGATGCGGTTCACGTAGTCGAGTCGTTGATCGCCGGGATTCTTAACGAGAGCCGGCAGCGGGCGGCGTGTTGAGTCACGACAACTCGTCAGCCGCGTCGCGGCGGGATGAGTTTAGGCCGGCTTTTCAAAGCCGGTAAGATTGATTGAATCACTCAAAAGAGTCTATTGTTAAAGTACCGTGGAAAGGTGTGGTGCTGTGAGTGATTCTTGGAAGGGGAGAATTTACAGTATGGACCTTTTTCACAAAAAGACATCGTCAAACCACCTTGTCTGGAAAATCATCGGCGGCACAACGCTGGCAGCTCTTGCCTATGGGCTGGTAACGAATTTTCCAGATATCAAACGGCTTATAAAAATGCACACCATGTGAGATGAGCCCAGCGGCAATGAGATTGATATTCCGGCGTTCGGCTCGCATGAAAGAACGAGCAAGGATTGGGCAAACTATCGCAGGCGAGTGCGGAACAGGCGTCCGTGTCAGGTTGCGCTGGAAGGGAAGACAGGTGATTAGATGAGCGCTAATGAACCCGGCGCGGCGAGCTACCGTGTCGATGGCCGCCGCAGCCGCTTTGTCGTGAAAGCCTTCGCTACGGGACTGCTCTCAGCCTTCGGTCACAGTCCGACGATAGCCATCCGCGACTTCACGGGCGAGGTGCGGTTCTCGCCCGATCACCTCGACGCCGCCGCGCTCGGCTTGCGGATTAAAGCCGAGTCGCTCGCCGTCGCCGACGATGTGCGCGACAGCGACCGTCGAGAGATGGAACGGCAGATGCGCGAAGAAGTGCTCGAAACCGCTCGTTACCCGGAGATCGTTTTCGAGAGCACCAGCGTCGCTGCGGAAAAGGTGATGGACAGCCAGTACCGCGCGCGGATCAGCGGCAACATGTCTATGCATGGCGTCACTCGCCAGTGTGTGATCGATGCGCAGGTGATCGCCGGCGAAGACACGCTGCGCGCCAATGGCGAATTCCCGCTGCGGCAGAGCGATTTCAATATCAAGCAGGTCAGCGCCGTCGGCGGCACGATCAAGCTGAAAGATGAATTGAAGTTCTCGTTTGACATCGTCGCTTATCGGCAATAGTTCGGGTGGCGGCTGATCGTTGAGAAACTATGCACGAGTTATCCATTGCTCTGAGCATTATCTCGATGGCCGAAGAAGAGGCCAGAGAGCGCGGCGTTCAGGTCAATGCCGTGCACCTCAAGCTGGGGACGCTTTCGGGCGTTGTCAAAGAAGCGCTGCTCTTTTCTTATGACCTGGCTTGCGAAGGCACTCTGCTTGAAGGCTCGCATCTGCTGATTGAGGAAGTTCCGACGGTGGTCTACTGCCCGGCGTGTCGGGCCGAGCGCACGCTAGATTCGGTGCAGCGATTCTGTTGTTCGGTTTGCGACAGCCCGACGCCTGAGGTCGTTCGTGGCCGCGAGCTTGAAGTGACCGCCCTGGAGATACAGCAATGAGCACGCCACCACGTCTGGTCGAAGTCAGGCAAAAGGTTCTGAAGCAAAACGATCAGCTTGCCCGCTCGTTGCGCGAACGTTTCCGTGAAGCCGGCGTCTACGTCGTCAGCCTGGTATCAAGTCCCGGTGCAGGCAAAACCATGTTTCTTGAAAAGCTGCTGACGCGCCTTCGCGAGTTGTACGCGGTGGCGGCGCTGGTCGGCGATCTTGCAACCGAGAATGACGCGGCGCGGTTGGCACGCAGTCAGGCTCCGGTCAGGCAGATCATCACCGGCACGGTCTGTCATCTTGAAGCCGCGATGGTCGAGCGCGCGCTCGACGGCTGGCAACTGGAAGACCTGGATATTCTGTTCATCGAAAACGTCGGCAATATGGTTTGCCCGTCGAGCTATGACCTCGGCGAAGACCTGCGGCTGGTGCTGATGTCTGTGACCGAAGGTGAAGACAAGCCGCTCAAGTACCCGACGATCTTTAACACAGCGGACATCGCCTTGATTACGAAGATCGATCTGGCGCAGGCCGTCGAATTCGATCCGGCGGCGGCGCACCGTAACATTCAAGCGGTTCGTCCAGGCATGCAGGTATTCGAAGCTTCGGCGAAGACCGGCGCGGGACTTGAGCCGTTCTTGCAATTTCTCGAATCGCGCCTGGCTGTGTTGCGCGGTGAAGCGCGCAGCGGGCGAGCCGCACATTACTAAGGTCTTTACTAAGATTATGGACGCGCGCGTTCAAATACTGGTGCGGGGCATTGTCCAGGGGGTCGGCTTCCGCCCGTTCATCTTCTCGCAGGCGCAGCGGCGGGCGCTCAAGGGCCGCGTCCTGAACAACACGACAGGCGTGTTCATAGACGTTGAAGGCGAGATCGACGCCATCGGCCAGCTCATTGACGAAATCAGATTAAGCCCGCCGCCACTGTCTGTGATCGAATCGGTCGAGCGCCGCGATCATCTGACGCCTGCCAACTACGCCGACTTCCGCATCGTCGAGAGCGACGCTGCCGGCGAGAAGTTCATTCCCATCTCGGCAGACATCGCAACTTGCGATGATTGCCTCAAAGAATTGTTTGACCCCGCGGATCGTCGCTACCGCTATCCGTTCATCAACTGCACGAACTGCGGCCCACGCTTCACGATCATCGAAGACGTGCCGTATGACCGCGACAAGACGACGATGTGGGAATTCGTGATGTGCGCGGCCTGTCGCGCCGAGTACGAGAATCCGCTCGACCGCCGCTTTCATGCCGAGCCGACTGCTTGCCCGGCTTGCGGCCCGCGGGTTTTTCTTGCCGATGAGAATGGACACGAAATCATTAGCGATGCGGCGAGCGGTGAAGACGCCATCGCGAGGACACGCGCCCGGTTACTCGCCGGACAGATTGTCGCCATCAAAGGCATCGGCGGCTTTCATCTCGCCTGCGACGGGCTGAACGCGGAAGCGGTGGCGCGCTTGCGACAAAGAAAATACCGCGAAGATAAGCCCTTCGCTTTGATGGCCGCTTCAATAGATTTGCTTTTGGAACATTGCTTCGTATCCGAGGCTGAAGCGGCGTTGCTGCGGTCGGCGCAGCGTCCCGTCGTCTTGCTTGAAAGAAAGCCCGATTCAACGATCCCAGCGGCGGTTGCGCCCGGCGTCCGCTCGCTCGGCTTCATGTTGCCGTACTCGCCGCTGCATCACCTGCTGCACGATGGTCTGGAGCGCCCGCTGGTGATGACCAGTGGCAACCTGTCTGATGAGCCGATCTGTTACGAGGACGAAGACGCTGGCCGACGCATCGGCAAGATCGCCGATGCGCTCTTGCTGCACGACCGGCGCATACACATGCGTTCGGATGATTCAGTCGCTCGCGTGTTCAATGGGCGCGCGATGATTTTGCGGCGCTCGCGCGGTTATGCGCCCGCGCCTCTCCGCTGCGCGTTTCGATTTGCACAAGAGATTCTCGCCTGCGGGGCGGAGCTGAAGAATACCTTCTGCCTGACGCATGAGAATTATGCGTTTGTCAGTCATCATATCGGCGACCTGGAAAACCTCGAAACGCTCCGCTCATACGAGCAAGGCATCGCCCACTTCAAGCAACTCTTCAATCTTCACCCTGAGATGATTGCCTACGACTTGCACCCGGAATACCTGTCGAGCAAGTACGCGCTGGCGCTTGACGACATCGCCATCAAGGTCGGCGTGCCGCATCATCACGCGCACATCGCAAGCTGCATGGCCGACAACGGCATTCAAGACCAGGTGATCGGCGTGGCGATGGATGGACTTGGATTTGGCTCTGATGGCCGGTTCTGGGGCGGCGAGTTTTTTGTCGCCGACTTCGTCAACGCCGAACGGATTGCGCATCTCGATTATGTGCCGATGCCCGGCGGCGCGCGCGCCATCCGCGAACCCTGGCGCATGGCGGCAATCTACCTGCATCGTACAATGGGCAATGAATTCCTCAATCTGGATTTGCCGTTTGTGCAACAGCTTGATCGTCGCCGTTGGACGACGCTTCAGCGCATGGCCGAAAGCGGCACGAACAGCCCGCAGACTTCGAGCATGGGAAGGCTCTTTGACGCGGTGTCGAGCCTGCTCGGTTTGCGCAACGTGGTGAACTTCGAAGGGCAGGCGGCGATTGAGCTGGAAGCGATAGCGGATCGCAATTCAACCGCCGGCTATGAGTTCGACACGGCGGGCGACATCATCAAAGCTGACGCAGTGATTCAACAGGCGGTCGCGGATTTGCTCGACGGCGCTTCTCCGGCATCGGTGTCAGCAAAGTTTCATCACGGCGTCGCCCGCTTGATTGCGTTCGTCGCGTGCAAAGCGCGAGGCGAACACCGGCTCAATCGCGTCGTCCTGTCGGGCGGCGTCTTTCAAAATATGTTTCTTCTCGAACAGACCTGCCGAAGGCTTACGGCTGATGGCTTCGAGGTCTTCACCCATCATCGCGTGCCGCCCAACGACGGCGGCATCTCGCTCGGCCAGGCGGTGGTCGCTAACGCCCGATGGCTGGCGGGGAGGATTTTGTAAATGTGTCTTGCCATACCTGGAAAGATCGTCGAGATCGTTGACGAAGAAAATCAGATCGCCAAAGTCGAGGTCGGAGGCGTGCGGCGCAATGTCAATATCGGCATGCTCGACCGTGACGACGCACGCATCGGCGATTACGTGTTGATTCACGTCGGCTTCGCGATGAGCAAGATTGACGAGAAAGAAGCCAGGGAAACGCTCAGGCTGCTTGAAGAGCTGGGTTCATATGAAGAGGAGATGAATCAGTTCAAGGGCTCGATTCAGTAGGGTGGCGACATGGCAAAAACGATAGAAGATTTTTCTCGTTCGTTTTACCCCTTCCTGCACGATGCCGACAAGAAGCCGCAGGACTTGCAGGAAGAGCTGCGCTTCTCGCTGCTTGAAAAGGCGCACGAAAGCGCCGAGGTCAAACAGCAATTCTTTGAAGCCAACGCCGACGCCATCCTCGCCGCATCGCTGGCGATGGCCCGGAGTTTTCAACGCGGCGGCAAGCTGCTGGTCTGCGGCAACGGCGGCTCGGCGACCGATGCGCAGCACATCGCCGTCGAGTTCATGCACCCGATCACGGTCGGGCGCAAAGCGCTGCCGGCCATCTGCCTGACCAACGACATGGCCATGGTTACAGCCGTCTCGAACGATGTCGGGTTTGCCGATGTCTTCTCGCGGCAGATCATCGCGCTCGGACGCGAAGGTGATCTGCTGCTTGGGCTGTCAACCAGTGGCAACTCCGAAAACTTAATGCACGCTTTCGAAACTGCGCGGCGGATGAAGCTGATCACCATTGCTTATGCGGGCGGTAATGGAGGACAGATGGCCAGGCTGCACGAAAGCGAGCGGCTGGACTTCTGCTTGACCGTTCCGACTTCGAGCATCCATCGCATACAGGAAAGCCACGTTACGCTCTACCACACGATGTGGGATATGGTGCATACCTACTTAGAGCATCGCTCGATGGTCGAAGGCTGAAACCAGGGGGGCACAAATGAAATTCGTTGATGAATACCGGCAGAGCGAACTGGCCCGCCGGCTCGCCGATCAGATTGCGCAGTTGACCGACGAGCCGCTCAAGCTGATGGAGGTCTGCGGCGGTCACACGCATACGATCTTCAAGTATGGCATTGAAGATTTGCTGCCGCCGAACATCGAGATGATTCATGGGCCGGGATGCCCTGTGTGCGTTATTCCGCTGGGGCGAACAGATGATTCGATCTCGCTGGCCTTGAAGCCGGGCGTGATCTTCACCACATTCGGCGATATGATGCGCGTGCCCGGCTCGAACACCAACCTGTTCGATGCCAAGGCCGCTGGCGCCGACGTGCGCATGGTCTATTCGCCGCTTGATGCTTTGAAGATTGCCAAGAAGAATCCCGACCGCCAGGTCGTCTTTCTGGCGCTCGGGTTTGAGACCACCGCGCCGTCAACTGCCATGACCATAAGGCAGGCGGCAAAAGACGGCGTCGAAAATTTTAGCGTCTTCTGCAACCACATCATGATCGTGCCGGCGCTCAAAGCGATGCTCGATTCGCCCGACCTGAAGCTCGATGGCTTCCTGGGGCCAGGCCACGTCAGCACGGTCATCGGCACCCGCTGTTATGATTTCGTGCCGCGCGACTATGGCAAGCCCATCGTGGTGTCAGGATTCGAGCCGCTCGACATTTTGCAGTCGGTTTATATGATCGTCAAACAGGCGGTCGAAGGCCGCAAGGAAGTCGAGAATCAGTATTCGCGCGTCGTCCTGCGCGAAGGCAACGTCAAGGCGCTGGAAGTGATCTTCGATGTATTTGAGCCGCGCGATTATTTCGAGTGGCGTGGACTGGGCTCGATTCCTCACAGCGGCATGAAGTTGCAGAAGAAGTACGCAGCGTTTGATGCGGAGTTGAAGTTCGCCGTGCCGGGATTGAAAATTGCCGATCCGAAGGCCTGTCAGTGCGGCGAGATTTTAAAGGGCGTGAAGAAGCCCTGGGAGTGCAAAGTCTTCGGCACCGCCTGCACACCTGAGACGCCTATCGGCTCCTGCATGGTCTCTTCGGAAGGCGCTTGCGCGGCGTATTACAACTTCGGGCGTCTCTCGAAAGTTGCTGAACGGTCGGGCCTGCAAGCGCGGCCATAACGCACGGCGGATAGAGCTATGACTGAAGAATTCACCGCATCGCCTCTCTTTGCGAGAGTCGAGAGAGCAAGGCGAAGAAAAGTCCGGATCAGAGAAACACACATTACGCTGGCTCATGGCAGCGGCGGCAAAGCGATGCATGAGCTGGTCGAGGGACTGTTCCTTGAGTACTTGAGAAACCCTTTGCTAGAGCGGCTCGAAGACCAGGCGGTCTTTGAAGTTCCACAGACCGGCGGCGTGACGGCGGCGGAGCTTACTGCCGCTCGGCAACCTATGAAGCTAGCGTTCACTACCGATTCATTTGTGGTTGATCCGATCTTCTTTCCAGGAGGCGACATCGGCAAGCTCGCCGTCAACGGCACGGTCAATGACCTGGCAATGAGCGGCGCGCGCCCGCTTTATCTATCCGCCGGCTTTATTCTTGAAGAAGGGTTTGCCATCGCAGACCTGAAGCGCATCTTGCAATCCATGCGTGAAGCTAGCGCCGAAGCGGGCATACAGATCGTCACCGGCGACACCAAAGTCGTGCAGAAAGGCAGCGCCGACAAGATATTTATTAACACGGCGGGCATCGGCGTTATCGAGTCGCCCGTCACCATCTCTGCGGCGCGCGCCCGTCCCGGCGATAAGGTGATTCTCAGCGGTACGGTTGGCGATCATGGCACGACGATCATGATTGCGCGCGGTGAGCTTGAGCTTGAAACCGACATCGAAAGCGATTGCGCGCCGCTCGGCTCGCTGGTCGGCGATATGCTCGATGAGGCCGCCCGCGCCGAGCTTCTTGACGGGATTCATTGTCTGCGCGATCCGACGCGCGGCGGCGTGGCGACGACACTGAACGAGATCGCCCTCACTTCTGAAGTCTATGTGCAGATTTACGAAGATCGCATTCCTGTGCGAGAAGAGGTGAAAGGCGCTTGCGAGATATTGGGGCTCGATCCGCTCTACGTTGCCAACGAAGGCAAGTTAATCGCCATCGTCGCCGGGGAGATTGCTGACGCGCTGGTAGCGCGGATGACAAGCAGCCGCTATGGCCGTGAGGCGTGCATCATCGGCGAAGTCAAGGCCGAGCCCAGAGGCATCGTTGCGATGGTCACAGGCTTTGGCGGCACACGCATCGTAGACATGCTCGCCGGCGAGCAGTTGCCGAGAATCTGTTGAAGCGATTCGTTTTTAAGTGGCTAGCGCGAAGTCTCTAGTTGTACGAGACCGGTGACCGGCAGCGGCTTGCCTTCTTTTTCCAATCGCCAGAAACAATCAATGACGCCAAGCGGCCCCGGCTGACTGCCATCGTAATCGCGGCACATCTGCGGGCGGGTTTCGTAGACGCCGCAGGTGTAGCGCATCAGCCCGTCATCGCCGCGCGTCTCTTGCAGCGCGTTGCAGCGTTGCGGGATGCTGAAGTAGTAATCCGTCGCGTCGTCTGTCTTGACGTAATCGATCTTGAAGCCGTGCAGCTCCATCCAGTGAATCTCGTCGCGCGATTCGTCATCCACCTCGCCGCCGTAAAATGTCATGGCCATACAGCACTTGCCGCAGAGGACGCAGAGTTCGGACTTGCGCTTTGCCGTCAGTCGCTTTCGTTTCATTGCTTCAACCTTCTGCCTGATGGTGTGAGCGAGTGAGTATACCTGAAAGCCTGTGGTCAGCGCATGAACTTGCGGCGAATGGCCAGAGCGAGCAGTGCCGCCTGCAATGGGCCGAGGATGGTTTCGAGTGTGACGAGGGTTTGCGCCGTGCTGGTGAGCGGCTTCGGCTCAGGCCGTCGCAAGCTCGTCACGCCGAGGCGGTAAATCAACTGGAATCCTTTCACGTTCCTACGGGTGATTCGTCACGTGATCTTCCACGACGCGGATCAAGGCGTTGATGTTTTCCCGCTGATCTCTCAAGCCTTCCCTGAGTTCTTTAATCGCCTCAGAGTTTTCTTTGATCTGCTGGCTGTTGCGGTCAATCTGCTCGTCATGGATGCGCGCCACCTGAATTAAACCGGCGATGGCCTCTTGCATAACAGCCATCTTCTCATCGAAGCGTGCTTGATTCTCAGCGATTGTCGCTAACTGGTTGTCGATTCGGCGTTCAAAGTCAGGATCGTTACTCATTCCGCACCACCTTAGACTAATTTTGTTCGAGATTATCTGCGGCCTGGTGCGGCGTGTCAATAAAACGGGGTGACCACGAATGGCCATCCCTTCGAGATAATCAGCGGACACTATGCCAATTTGCTCAGGGTTTCCATAACACTTGTCAGATGTAGTGCAGAGCCATATATCGCATCACAAGTTGCGCACCGGCCAACTCAGTTAAAACCAGTTCTAGGAATAAACTGCAAGGTAATGATATATTTCGCCTGTACTCAGGTGGCATTTGTTACCTTCTCTTATTTACAGGTCAAAGGTTCGAGCACCATTAAGTTTGCCGGGTTGGAGTGAGCAATGGATATTCCAAGAACATTGGGTGAACGTCTTCGCGAAGGCAAAGTGATTCCCTTTGTTGGTGCAGGCGTTTCTATGGCCGTCAAGGATAAGCATGGCGAGCGCCTTTTCCCTAGTTGGAAGAATCTGCTTGAGGCAGCGGCAGACCGGCTTGATGAAGAAAAGAAGTCGCCTTATGCAAATACAGTGCGTGGCCTATTGCAGATTGAGCCTCCTGATTACCTCGATGCGGCAAGGCGGGCGCGGCAAGGATTAGGCCCGGTTTGGTTTCAGTTCATTAAGGAGCATCTTGATCGCAGGAGCAAGGACGCTGATGATAGCAGTCTTGATCTAGCAAGAGCGGTATGGCAATTAGGGAGCCAGCTTGTTATTACTACCAACTATGATCGTGTGCTGCACTGGGCATGCCCTCAGCGTGATGATCTGGTGGTTTGGGACATTGAGGCTCCGGCTGAACAGAGTGGCTTACTGCGCGGAGAGATAAATCACCCAACGGTCTGGCATCTTCATGGCTATATTCATAACGCAACGAATTTGATTCTAACTCCTGATGGCTATCGTCGGCTTTATCCTGAAGTGGGAGAAGCTGAACACCGCTACCGGGCAGCTCTGGCAACATTGCATCAATTGATGGCCTCGCACACATTCTTGTTTATCGGCTTCAGCCTCGATGATGCCTATTTCGGTGTGCAATTGCGCGGCATCAGCGACATCTTCAATGGCACAACCGGCCCGCATTACGTTCTGACTCGCGCCGCCGAGCGCGAGAATATACAGAGATTGGCTCTGCCAGTAGAGCCAGTCACGGTTGCGGATTACGGCTTACCGCTGCTAGAGGGAGTACGTGAGTTGAGCAGGGTTGCTGCCGCAGCAGGTCCAGCAAGAAAAAAACCAGAGCCAGAGCAAACCGATCCGCCTCGTAGTCAGCCAATCGCATCCTACGATCCCCGCAATCCAGTCTTCTACGTTCCTTTTCCGCAAAAGGGCACTCAGGTGGTTGGACGCGAGGAAACCATTTTGGCAGTGCGCGAGCAGCTCACCAATGGCCGCCGCACGGTGATCGGCCAGACCGCCGCGTTTCAAGGGCTAGGCGGGTTAGGTAAGACTCAACTCGCCGTCGAGTATACGTATCGCTTTCAGAATGAATACCCCAATGGTGTCATCTGGGTGAATGCAGACCAGGATATTGATTCGCAATTGATCCACATTGCCGAGAAAGCCCGGTGGGTTGCACCGGAATCCGAGCATAAATATAAGCTGGAGATTGCCCTGCAACGTATACGCACTTACTCGGATTGTCTGCTGGTGTTCGATAACGTTGAAGCGACCAATGCCATCGAACCATACTTGCCTGAGCCGCAAGCCAGCCCCCACATTCTCATCACAAGCCGGCTTGAGCAACCAGGATTCAAGCCTGTTCAACTGAAGCTATTAGATCATGAGCTTTCGCTCAAGCTATTGTTACAGGAAGCGGGACGTGAGCAAACGCCCGCCGGAGAAGACGAAGCGCGAGCGGCAAGGGAAATCGCCGGAATGTTAGATGGCCTCCCACTGGCGCTTGAACTGGCAGGGGCCTACGTCCGCTATCGGCAACTACCCTGGCGACAGTACCTGGAACTTCTACAACAGAACGTCAAAGCGGCCCTTTCGGGCAAATTCCTGGGCAGCTTCACCAAGCATGAAAAAGACATTTACTCGACGCTAAAGATCAACGAGGGGATTTTTCAAGACGAGCCGTTACTACGCGACATTCTGAATTTATTGACGTGGAGCGGTTCCGCACCGATGAGCTTATCTTTGATGTGCGCACTACTTGATATTCCGAATCCGGCTGAATTGACTGGCGCGTTGAGTCTCGGCACTGCACTTCGGTTGCTACAAAAGACCCTTGCCGCAGAAAGCTATGCCATTCACCGGCTCGTGCGCGAAGTTCGGCGTGAAGATGTTCCACTAAAAGGCCAGGAGAGTTGGATAGCTACAATCTGTGAGCGGATGGCAAAATGGTTTGAAGATAAGCGAGTAGAGTTCAATCAATTACCGTTTTTTGAGAGCGAGATTGACCACCTGCAAGCGTGGGAGCAACATGCCTCAGCATATGCGCCGAAATACGAAAGTCATTTGATGTGGCTACAAGCATATCCGTCGTATCATCACGGACGCTACCACGATGTTCGTACGCAGCTTGAAAAAGCATGGGCAGCCTTCGAACAAAGCAATATCAGCGATTTGGCGTTGAAAGCACATATATTAAACGATCTTGGCTTTAGTTATTCCGCTTTGGGCGATTACAAGCGGGCGCTGGAGTTTCAGCAGAAGGCGCTGGAGATTCGCCAGGAGCTGTTTGGCGACAAGCATCCTGACACTGCCGCGTCATTCAACAACGTTGGCAGCAGTTATGGTAAGCTCGGCGATCACAAGCGCGCACTGGAATTTCTGCAGAAAGCGCTGGAGATTCAGCAGAAGCTATTTGGCGACAAGCATCCTGACACTGCCGCGTCATTCAACAACGTTGGCAGCAGTTATGGTAAGCTCGGCGATCACAAGCGCGCACTGGAATTTCTGCAGAAAGCGCTGGAGATTCGCCAGGAGCTGTTTGGCGACAGGCATCCTGACACCGCCACATCATTCGACAACGTCGGCGGCACTTATGGCGATCTCGGCGATCACAAGCGGGCGCTGGAGCTTAAACAAAGGGCGCTGGAGATTCGCCAGGAGCTGTTCGGCGACAAGCATCCTGACACCGCCTTGTCGTTCAACAACGTTGGTAGTACCTATAGCGCTCTCGGCGACCACAAGCGGGCACTAGAGTTTCTGCAGAAGGGGCTGGAGATTCGCAGAGATTTACTTGGAGAGCATCATCCTGATACGGCTAATTCTGTAGTGGGTGTGATGTACTCTCTTTTTCAGCTAAATCGCCGCCTCGAAGCACGGCAGACTATTGAGGATTACTTTCGGGGGCTTCCCAGTGACCATCCGAGTTACGAAAGGGTTAGAGAGCAGAGGCAGGAACTTTTGAGAAAGATGCCGGGTTTTCGGATACCCCCGACTAGCAAGCAAAGAAAGGGTAAGCACAAGAAGAAAGGGCGGTGAGATGCTAAACGAAACGCTCGCAAACTCACCGCCGTCAGGCTCAATATTGTCAAACTCTGTTTACGCAGTGCGCGAGACGCTCTTTTCGCTGCCGAGCGCGGCCTGCGCCGCCGCCAGTCGCGCAATCGGCACGCGATAAGGCGAACAGCTCACATAAGATAAACCGACACGGTGGCAGAAGCCGACCGAGGATGGCTCGCCGCCGTGCTCGCCGCAGATGCCGACCTTCAAATCCTTGCGCGTCCGCCGTCCGCGCTCCGTGCCCATCTCGACCAACTGGCCGACGCCTTCCTGATCGAGTACCTGGAACGGGTCGTACTCAAGGATGCGGTGATCAACATAGTAGGGCAGGAACTTGCCCGAATCGTCGCGCGAGATGCCGAAGGCCGTCTGCGTCAGGTCGTTGGTGCCAAACGAGAAGAACTCTGCCACCTCGGCGATCTTGTCGGCCACGAGCGCGGCGCGCGGCAGCTCGATCATGGTGCCGACCAGATACTCGATCTGCTGGCCCGTCGCCTCCATGACTTCGCCGGCGACGCGGCGCACGACCTCGGCTTGCAGCTTCAATTCATTGATGTGGCTGACCAGCGGAATCATGATCTCCGGCAATACCTTCACACCCTTCTTTTGCACACGCGCCGCCGCTTCAAAGATGGCCCGCGCCTGCATCTCGGTGATCTCCGGGTAGACGACGCCGAGGCGGCAGCCGCGGTGTCCGAGCATCGGGTTGGCTTCGTGCAGCGACTGCACGCGCGCCCACAAATGCTGCCACTTCACCTTGAGCTTGCGTGCCAGCTTCTTGGTGCCCTCTTCGTCGTGCGGCAGGAATTCGTGCAGCGGCGGATCGAGTGTGCGGATCGTCACCGGCAGCCCATCCATCGCCTTGAAGATGCCTTCGAAATCGGCGCGCTGTAACTTGAGCAGCTCTTTCAGACCGCCGAGGTACAGGCGCTTCGGCTCTTCGATCTCCTCCTTCAAGCGACGGCGCACACGGGCGATCTCTTCGCGCTTCTTCTGACTGGTCGCGCCGACGCTCTCGCCTTCGATGGTTTTCAACTCGCTGTCCAGGCGCTTGAAATCGAGCGAGCCGAGGATCATCTGGCGCACGTAATCGATGCGCTCGCCCTCGAAGAACATATGCTCGGTGCGGCAGAGCCCGATGCCTTCGGCGCCAAAGCTGCGGCCCACCGCCGCGTCTTCGGGCGTGTCGGCATTGGCGCGCACCTTGAGGCGGCGGAACTGGTCGGCCCACTTCATCAATTGATAGAAATCTTCGCCGAGCTGCGGATCGACCAGCGGCGCCTGGCCCTCGATAACATGGCCTGTGGTGCCGTCCACCGTTACCCAGTCGCCTTGCTTGACGCGCGTGCCGTTGACCGCAAATTCATTCTTCCCATAGTTGATATTGAGCTCGCCTGCGCCGACCACACACGGCTTGCCCCAGCCGCGCGCCACCACCGCCGCATGCGAAGTCGGGCCGCCGGTCGAAGTCAGAATCGCCTGCGCCGCTTTCATGCCGCGCACGTCTTCGGGCGAAGTCTCGCGGCGCACCAGAATCACCGGGTCGCCCTTTGCGGCCCAGGCTTCGGCCTCGTGCGGCGTGAAGACGACGCGGCCCACCGCCGCACCCGGGCTAGCGTCTATGCCTTGCGTCAGCACGTGGACTTTAGCCTTCGGGTCAACCATCTTGTGAAGGAGCTGATCGATGTCGCCCGCCGGCACTCTCAGCACGGCGGTGCGCTCGTCAATCAAGCCCTCGCGCGCCATTTCAACCGCGACTTTGACCGCTGCCGGGCCGGTGCGCTTGCCGTTGCGCGTTTGTAACATCCATAACTTTCCGCGCTCAATGGTGAATTCGAGGTCCTGCATATCTTTATAGTGGCGCTCCAGGCGGTCGGCGACCTGGACGAACTCGTTATAGACTTCGGGCATGTCTTCACGGAGCTGGTCGATGTGCTTAGGCGTGCGGATGCCTGCAACCACGTCTTCGCCCTGGGCGTTGGTCAGGTAATCGCCGAACAGCTCTTTGGCGCCGGTCTTCGGGTTGCGCGTGAAGGCGACGCCGGTGCCGCTGTCGTTGCCCATGTTGCCGAAGACCATGGTCACTATGTTGACCGCGGTGCCGAGGTCGTCGGGAATCTTTTCGATCTGGCGATAGGCAATGGCGCGCTCGCCGTTCCACGAGCGGAAGACGGCGCGTACCGCTTCTTCGAGCTGCTTGTAGGGATCAGTGGGAAAATCCTTGCCGGTCTGCTTGCGGACGATCTTCTTGAACTCTTTGGTGATCTCTTTTAGGTTTTTGGCCGAAAGATCGGTGTCGAGCTTGGCTTTGGCCTTCTTCTTCGCCGCGTCAAAAACGTGGTCGAACAGCTCGGCATCGATGCCGAGAACGATCTTGCCGAACATCTGAATGAAGCGGCGATATGCGTCGTAAGCGAAGCGCTCATTCGCAGTGAGCTTGCCGAGCCCAAGCAGCGTCTCTTCGTTGAGGCCGAGGTTCAGCACCGTGTCCATCATGCCGGGCATCGAAAACTTTGAACCCGAACGCACGCTGACGAGCAGCGGATTCTTCGGATCGCCGAAGCCTTTGCCGCTGGCGCGCTCAACCGCTTTCATCGCCGTGAGCGTCTGCTCCCACATCTGATCGGGGAAGCGCTGGCCGGCGTCATAATACATATTGCAAGCCTGCGTGGTGATCGTAAATCCGGGCGGCACCGGCAGTCCGGCATTGGTCATTTCGGCAAGCCCCGCGCCTTTGCCGCCCAACATGTCTTTCATCTGGCCATTGCCATCGGCTTTGCCGTTTGCGAAGAGGTAGACGTACTTGGTCGTCATCTGACAGTCTCCTATGAGTTCTGATAAGTTCGTGATGCGCACTGGGCGGAAATTATCGCCCTTAGCCAAACAATTAGCATCGTGTACCCGGCGCGGCTTGTCAAGCGCGGTCGGCGGCGAAAAATCAGCGGCAAGCGGCGGGCGCGGCGCACGGCTTTTCAAATAACTATCACGACTTTCGCGGGCCGGCGACTGTCTAAAGAAACGGCGCCGAATAAAGCAGCGCCAGCCGATGAAAGGTAGAAAGGATATGCCATGCGAGCCATCTCTCGAACCGTTGTAGCCTTGAGCTTGATAATTGGATTGTTGATCGCCGCCGGCTGTGGCGTGCGCTCGGACGCCGCCGCAAGGCAGGGCCGCAATCCCGCGAGTTTCGTTAGCGCCCGCGGTGAAGCGGCGACCCTGACGGTCACAGTGGACGGCGCGCCGCGCACCGCGCTGGTCTTTGCCGCCACGTCGCCCGTGCCGCAGGGCGGCGCGCCGCTCGTTCTGGTCTTTCATGGCCACGGCGGCACCGCGCAGCTCGTCGCGCGCCGCATGCGCCTGCACGAGCTGTGGCCGCAAGCCACGGTCGCTTACCTGCAAGGGTTGCCGGGCGTCGTCGGCATCACCGACCCGGAAGGCAAGCGCAATGGCTGGCAGAAGAATCCCGGCGAGATGAATGACCGCGACGTGCGCTTTGTTGATGCGATGCAGGGCGAGATTGAAAGGCGTTACAAAGTTGATCCGAGCCGCGTCTACGCGCTCGGTCACTCGAACGGCGCGCGCTTTGTGAACGTCTTATGGGCAATGCGCGGCGAACCGTTCGCCGCTTTCTGCTCGGCTTCGGGACAGGGCGGGCGGCTGCTCGAACAGGTTAAGCCGCGCTCCCTCTTCATCATCGCCGGCGAGCGTGATCCGCTCGTGCCTTACGAAGGGCAGATGTTAAGCGTTGGGCTGGCGCGCCGTGTGCTGCATACCGAAGCGGCGCGGGCGGTCAGCAAAGGATATCTAAGAATTGAGCCGGGGAGCGACGGGATCGAGCTGGCGACTTACCTGCATCCGGGCGGCCACGAATTTCCGACCGAGGCGCTGCCGCTCGTGGTCGAGTTCTTCCAGCGCCATGCGCTGCCGCAGGCCAGCCGCCGCGTCCAATGAACGACGCGGCGCACCGTACAAGCGGCGCGGCTGGCGAAGATGACAACCGCCACTCGCCAGCCGCTCGACGATTAATGCCTGCGGTCGAACTGAATGCCGCGCTCGACCTGATTCATCGCTTGATTGACCAGGCCGATGGCCTTGCCGCGGTGGCCGCCTTTGTCATCGGTCGCCTGTTCAAGCTCGCGCTTGGCGAGCCTGAGCGCATCGAGCGCCGCTTGCATATGTGGCTGGTCGGCGGCTTTGGCGCTCGCCGGAAATGCGAAGCTGACAAGCGCCGCCGGCACAATCGTGTTCAACACTGAGCGACGACTGATTCGGGTCTTCATTGAAGGTTCCTCCTGGTTCAACTTGACATTTGGAGAGTCCACGCAAGCTTTGATGCCGATAGCTTACTTCGCTGGCGGCGCAAGCTCAAGCGCGGTTAGCACGAACGCCAACCCATTGGCCTCGCCGCGCACAGGCACGCCGAGTTGCGGGTGCAGCCACAGGTGGCTCGTCTCCTTTTCGCCCTTGCGGATGAAATGACGCGCCTGAAAATCGCCCGCCGGCACGCGCACCGCTTCGTCGGCTTTGCTCTCAATCCTCATCTCAGCCAGCGACCCCATTGCGCCGTCGAACTCTGCCGGCGAGAGGTAGCAAGCTGCCTTGTAGGTTTCACCACTTTTCAGGTCGGCGAGCCGCAGGCCATCAGCGGCAATCGCCGGCAGGCGGAGGCTGAACGCGTCAGGCAGTTCGACCGTCTGTTGAATGATGCCGCTGATGCTGCTGCGCATGCGGGCGGTCAGCGTGTGGCTGTCAATGTTGATGCGGGTGCGAGATCGCGCTTCATTGCGCTGGCGGGTGATCTCGACATAGGTCGGCGCGTGCTGCGCGTTGGTGCGCTCGAAGACTTCCGTGACGACATCGCCCATCACCACGCGGCTGTGCAGGAGCAGGCCACCGTCTGCGGTGTTGAACATCTCCCAATCTTCCGAGCCGCGCAGCTTGCCGCCCGCGTCCTTGTATTGATAAGCCCCCGAGGCGATTTTCGCGCCGCGCTCCAAGCGCCCCTTGTGCGGATTTGCCTTGCCGCTCAAGAGGTCTGCGAGGTCTTGCTCGATCAGCTCGACGGCAGGCGTCTCGACGATGCGCCCGGTCTCGTGCCCATCGCGTTCGACGATGATGGTCGGCACATTGGTTAACTGGCGCGGCTGCACTGTGGCGACCGGCTCGTGAAATTGATTGTCTACGCCGACGAGCTTAACTTGCAGATGGTTGTTGCCGGCCTCTTTCAACGCCCGCAGCAGCCGCGGCACATAGTATTTGCTGTCGCCACACCATGTGCCGAAGATCACAGTGAGCTGTGTGTCTTTATCAATGGCTTTAAGCGCCGCGACCGCCCTGGCGTCGGGCGTGTAAGCCTCCATCTCGGCGCGCCACACCGGGACGGTCTCCCAGAGCTTGTCAAAAGTCAGTTCGCCGACTGCGCCCGGATGCGCGCGGATCAACACCGGCAGGCCGCCGACTGCAAACGAATAGATCGGCCCGTCGATGCGCGTGAACTTGCCCGCGGGCTTCAGCTCGACGCCAGCATCGGATTTCGCCGAGGCGCGGTCGGCAGCGAAATGAAAAGCGTCTTTCGGCATCGCGCTCATGGTCTTCTCTGTGACATCGAGCACGATGGCGGCATCGAGCTTGGCCGAGATCAGCGCCAGGCGCGTCGGGTTATCGGCGGTCAAGACCTGCGCGCCGCGGTCCAGATCGTTGTTGACGAAGACGTCACGGGTGACATCGTGCCAGTCTGTGGCCTCTGTCTTCTTTGCCTGCGCCGCCGCTGGCGCAGCCAGGGCGAGCAGAAACACAAACGTCACAAGTTTATGTTTCATCGGAATTCTCTTTCGGGTTAGATTCCTGGCTGCGCAACCACCGGGCGGCAGCCACAGGTTAAGATGTGGAGAGCAGGGAACTGCTCTCCACCGATGAAGCTATGCGTTTTTTGTGGCGTCGTCAAACGGAAAGTCGAGAGCGGACATCTTTTTACATTTCAGGCCAGAGCGACCGCCAGCCGTGGCGCGGCGGTTACGGCTTGATGATGATCGTGCCGTAGGTGGGGTTCGCCGAGCCGCAGGCGGCAGGGTCATAGTAGTAAAAGAATTGTTTCCCTTGCGTGGCGGTGCGGTGAAAGGTATGCCGGTGGACTTTCGGAAACGGGTCGGCAATATTCGGAAAACTGTCGCGCCGCCGTGTGTGGAAGTCCTCGGCCCGCTTGATAAGCGCTTCGACTTTGGCAGAATTGTCAAACATTGCAGCAAACTCATACGTCTTTTTTCGTTTCAGCCTGGCAGCCCGTTGCGCCGGTGAAGGCCGCAGAAGCCGCGCCGCGCATGGCATGGCCGTTGCAATTATGATAAGCGGGCGCTGTTGGGCAATTGCCTATCAGGGAGGAGTTATGTCAAAGGAAAAACCGCAGGAAGCCGACCTCGACAAACACCCGCAGGAGTACATGCGCGACTTGAACACGAACCCGATGGCCGGGCAGAACATCGGTACGCCGGCTGCGGCTCCGACGCGCACGGCTTACGACATCAAAGACGCGCACCGTCGGTTAAACGATCTGCTCGATGACGACCTCAAGCAGATCGTCGTGCAGCCCGAAGGGGCGCGGCTGAAGCAGGGCGCGACCTATGTTGATCTGAAGGACCTGGAGCGCGGCGAGTTCACCGCTACAGGTGACATGACGGCGGAGCCTGAGAATTACTACGTCGCCAAAGACGACGTGCATTACAACCTCTGGAACCTGTTGATTGGCGTTGAAACAGCAGAGCGGCTCGGCACGACCAGAGAGTAGCAGGCTATCTAGCCGCGCCGTCAGCCGCTCGCATCGGTTAATCAGGGCAGGCGCTCAGGCGCTCGCCTGATTCAATTTCTCAATCGCCGGCTGATCCAATTGCAGATGCGCGGCGGCGATCAGGTCGTCAAGTTGTTCCAGGCTGGTGGCGCTGGCGATAGGAGCAGTGATGCTCGGACGGGCAATCAGCCAGGCAAGCGCCACCTGCGCCGGCGTCGAATGATAAGCGCCGGCAACTTCGTCGAGCGCTCGCAGAATCCGAAAGCCGCGCTCGTTCAGATAAGCCTGGACGCCCTTGCCGCGCGGGCTTTTTGCCAGGTCCGCCTCCGAACGGTACTTGCCCGTTAGAAAGCCACTGGCCAGCGAATAGTAACTGATAACGCCAACGCCGTGCTCAAGACAGACCGGCTCCATGTCGGCCTCATACTCCGCGCGGTCGTAGAGGTTATAGTTCGGTTGCAGGCTCTCGTAACGCGGATAGCCGTGCTTGCGGCTGACTTCCAGGGCTTCGGCTAACCGCTTGCCCGAATAGTTCGACGCGCCGATGGCGCGCACCTTACCCTGTTCAATCAACTGCGCGAAGGCCCCTAGCGTCTCTTCGAGCGGCGTCTCCGTATCGTCCGTGTGTGACTGGTAGAGATCGATGTAGTCAGTCTGCAAACGCGCCAGCGAATCGTCAGCGGCACGCTGGATATAAGACGCCGATAGTCCCTTCTTGCCGTCCCCCATGTCCAGGCCGACTTTTGTGGCGATGATCACACGGTCTCGGTTGCCGCGCTGCCGCAGCCACTTGCCGATGATGGTTTCAGATTCGCCGCCCTGATTGCCCGGCTTCCACCGGGAGTAGATGTCTGCCGTGTCTATGAAGTTGAAGCCGGCGGCGACAAAGGCGTCCAGCAGCCGAAACGAGGTCGGCTCGTCTGCCGTCCAGCCAAAGACGTTGCCGCCGAATGTGAGCGGGGCAACCTGTAATCCTGATTTGCCGAGTTGACGCTTTTCCATCTTATTCTCTCCTGCCAGATTCTCGCAGCGCACAAAGGCTGCTCAAGCATCGCGCCTACGAAGCATACTATAACGACAGAAAAAGTCCGGCGCTATGACGGCGATGGACTGGCGGGCGTCGCGTCGCTTGCTCTCGCCCAACGTTCTGTCGGACAATCACGGTTAGCTGCCTTAGAGCGGTTTTCAATTGGGTGTAGCGCAATCTATCGGATTGCGCTACATGGCAAACTCAATCGCAAACGGCTCTGAACATCATTAGACTCAGGTGGACGATGAGCAACGATCCCACTTCCCATAACACTGATAATACCGAAGTCGAGGGCCGACGAAAGGTTGGCTTTCAAGAAGCGCTGGCCAAACTCCCCGAAGAGGGCGGTCAGCGTTTTGTGACTTTATTCACGCATGGCAGCCTACAACTCGAAGTCTACGCGCCGCGTGGCTTCGATCCGCAGAAGCCGCACAGCCGCGACGAGGTTTACATTGTCGTCAGCGGTCACGGCGAGTATGTCTGCGAGGGTGCGCGGCAGATGTTCGAGGCGGGCGATTTCCTGTTTGCCGCCGCCGGCGAGGCCCACTGGTTCGAGCGCTTCAGCGACGACTTCGCCGTGTGGGTGCTGTTTTACGGCCCCGAAGGCGGCGAAAAATAATGATGGGCGATGAGTGATGAATTGCGGGAAGGCAGGCGGCGAGATGCCTGCCGTCATCACATCCGTTCATCACTCATCGCTTCGCTTCATCATTTCTCGCGTTTCAATTCGGTAAGCTTGGCGCGCTGTTCGGGCGTCAGGTTGTTGCGAATCTGGATGAGCAGCGACAGTTGCGTCCGTTTGACCTCGCGCTCGGCGTTGAGCACTTTGTCGAGTTGCGTCAGGACCGCCTGCTCATCCACAGCTTCCTGTTTGACGAGTGCCACCAGCTTTTCCGATTCGTCGCTCAGTTGCCATTGCAACTCGGTGAAGCGCATTTGCGCCTTGCGCAGCTCAGTCTTGAAGATGGACTTCTGCTGCTCGGTTAGGCCGATGATCTGTTGATGCTGCATCACCAGATCGGGCGAAAAGAACGCCTCGCCCAGGTGATCGGTTGCGGGCTGTTGGGCGCGCGCTGTGGCAACGGTCAAGAGTAAGAAGGTGATTAAGGTAAGAATTCTTCGGCTCATGAGTCCTCTCATAAATCCTCCATTTCAGTTTTGTTCATCAGGGCGAATAATGTCGAAGCGAACTACTGAGTCGTTGACGCGCGGCACGGTTTTCAGCAAGTCAGCGCCCGGCGTGCGCAACAAAAAGTCGGTTGGCGATTGCCACTTGAAGCTCAAAAGCGCTGCCGGCTCAATCTCCGGTCGTGGCCGGGTGGCGCGTGGCCGACGCGGCGTGACCCGCAAAGCCACCGCACGCGCTTTGACTACTGGCGCGGGAACGGTGGCAGTAATCTCCGGCGCAACGTTGGCCGGTGGCGGCTCTGGAATCTCCACCTGTTCGGCGGTCTGCTGATTGGGTTGCGGTGTTGACCGCTTAAAGAAGACCAGAGCGGCAACGCCGATGGCCACCAGCACGACGGCGCCCAGAGCAAAGCGCCAGGCGAGCGACCACCGGGCAGCGGGTAGTTGTTTCGCTCGCGCCACCGTGACCGTCTCTGCAAACGAAGGCGCAAGCGCGGCGTCCGCCTGTCGCGCTTCATGGAACCATCGCTTGATTTTCTGCTCTTCCGAGTTGCGATTCATCGTTAACTCCTGACTCGGCCATCAGCCGGCGCAGATGTCGCTTGCCGCGCTCGTAATGTGTGCGCGCCGAACCGACGGTAATGCCCATCACTTCAGCCGCTTCCGCCACGCTGAGGTCGTGATAAAAGACCAGTTGCAAGGCTTCCTGCTGGCGGCGCGGCAAAGCGCGTAGCGCGCGCTGAAAGAGTGACTGCACTTGTGAACGATAAACGTCGTCGTCGAAGTGGCGGGCGGCAGGTGGCGGCGCGCTCTCGGCGTGGCGGCTCAGCCGCAATCGGTTGAGCCATTCGCGGCGGCGATAATCGCTCGCCGTGTTGCGCACCACGGCAAACAGCCAGGTGCGAAACGACGAGGCGCCGCCAAAGCGCGCTTTGCCTTCAAGTATCTTCAGATAAGCCATCTGCAAAACGCTTTCGGCGTCCCCTGGATGGCGCACGCAACAGGCCAGCGCCCAGCCCCAGGCGTCACGGTGGTGCGCTTCGAGCGCTTCTCTCAGTTGCGCGCCGTCCATCATATCAGCCAGCCCTTCGCCCATCGCTTTGTCCAAATAATTAGTCGCTAGCGATGAGCGAAGTATATGACAGCCGGGTGCGCGGCGCACGGCTTCTGAATTTAGTTGCTGTTGATGGCTGTGGCGCGGCGGGCGTGGCGGCGGATGAATTCGATGATCTCTTCCATGCGTGTGCCGGGGGTAAAGACGGCGGAGACGCCTTGCTCTTTCAGCTTCGGAATGTCTTCGTCGGGGATGATGCCGCCACCGAAGACGATCACATCATCGAGCCCGGCTTCGCGCGCCAGTTCGACGACGCGCGGAAAGAGGGTCATATGCGCGCCGGACAGAATGGACAGGCCGATGGCGTCTACGTCTTCCTGCACGGCAGCCCCGACAACCATTTCGGGCGTCTGCCTGAGGCCGGTGTAGATCACTTCCATGCCGGCGTCGCGCAGCGCGCGCGCGATGACTTTGACGCCGCGGTCATGGCCGTCGAGACCGGGCTTGGCTAACAACACTCTGATGCGTTGGTCAGTCATAAGATCAAATATTCAAGGGATTCTCGATTCGCACGCCTTCAATGATCTGGCCGTGCTGCATATCCTCACTATAAATGGTCGGCACTTCGTTCAATGCTGCCGCCGCCCAGATCATTGCGTCCCAAAACGATAGCTTGTATCGCTCGACACCTGCAATCGCCTTGATTACAAAGTCGGGCGTGGTGTTTAGAATCGCCCAACCATTGCAGTAATCTTCAACTATCTGTCGGGCATCAGGCAGGGCTAGAGGTTGTTTGACCTTGCGAGTAATTGTGATAAAGAATTCAGCAAGCACCTGTGTGGCAAGTACACCATTGCCTTGAACCCAAAGCTTGTCGAGAACCTCTGCCGCCTTCACTTGCTTCGATCCGGCATCAACGTCATAAGCATAAACTAGAATATTCGTGTCCACGAGCATTCTATCGCTCATAGAGTTCCTCACGCCGCGGATACGGCGGGCCGCCGAGATGAAGCCCCCTGCGCAAGAGCTGGCGTTGACGCTCGCGCGCCTGCTCGTTTCCCGATGGCACAGTAATCATGACTTCGACAACCGTTCCATCGGCAAGCGTGATCGGCTCAAGCAGCTTAACCTGACCGCCTTCAATGACGCCTCGTATGGAATGCTGATGGGTGCCCATTGCTTATCGCCTTTCACTAGAACGCCGGCTCTTGATAGATGCCGTAGATTGGCTTGAGCGCTTCGCACATCTCGCCGAGCGTCGCATAGGCGCGCGCGCAATCGAGCAGCAAGTACATGGTGTTCTCACCGGCGCGAGCGCCGTCAGCCAGCGCTTTCAAGCTCTTCTCGACTCGCACCTTGTCGCGCTCGTTGCGCAGTTGCGCCAATCGTTCGCTTTGCAGCTCGGCCACCGATTCGTCAATCTGCAAAAGGTTCATGTCGCCCGGCGTTTCTTGCATCACATAGTCGTTGACGCCGACGATGATCTTGTCTTTGGTCTCGACCGCCATCTGGTAATCGTAAGCCGAATCCTGAATCTCGCGCTGCGGGAAGCCCGCGTCTATCGCCTCGACCATGCCGCCGAAGCCGTCAATCTTGCGGAAGTAATCGAACGTGCCTTCTTCCATCTCGCGCGTCAGCTTCTCGACGAAGTACGAGCCGCCGAGCGGGTCAATCGTATTCGTCACGCCCGATTCGTGGGCGATGATCTGCTGCGTGCGCAGGGCGATCAGCGCCGCTTCGTCCGAAGGCAGGGCGAGCGCTTCGTCATACGCGTCGGTGTGCAGCGATTGGGTGCCGCCGATGACGCCGGCCAGCGCCTGAATCGCCACGCGCACGATGTTGTTCAAAGGCTGCTGCGCCGTAAGCGATACGCCGGCGGTCTGCGTGTGGAAGCGCAATGTCCAGGCGCGCGGGTTGGTCGCATTGAAGCGATCACGCATCACCTTGTACCAGATGCGGCGCGCGGCGCGGTACTTGGCAATTTCTTCAAAGAAGTCGTTGTGCGCGTTGAAGAAGAAGCTCAGGCGCGGCGCGAACTCGTTGACGTCCATGCCGGCGTTGATGGCGTACTGCACATATTCGATGCCGTCGCGCAGCGTGAAGGCCAGTTCTTGCAAAGCCGTCGAGCCGGCTTCGCGGATGTGATAACCGCTGATCGAGATGGGATTGAAGCGCGGCACCTCGCGGGTGCAGAACTCGACGGTGTCAGTGATCAGCTTCATCGAAGGGCGCGGCGGATAGATCCACTCTTTCTGCGCGATGTACTCTTTGAGGATGTCGTTTTGCAGCGTGCCGCCGACCTGCTTCCAGTCGGCCCCCTGGCGCTCGGCGACCGCCAGGAACATGGCAAAGATCATCGAAGCCGGCGCGTTGATCGTCATCGAGGTCGTCACCTGATCGAGCGGGATGCCGTCGAACAGCACTTCCATGTCGGCGAGGCTGGAGATCGCCACACCGCACTTGCCGACTTCACCTTCACTGAACGGGTGATCCGAATCGTAGCCCATCAAGGTTGGCAGGTCGAAGGCGACCGAGAGACCCGTCTGTCCATGTTCGAGCAGATACTTGAACCGCTGATTGGTGTCGAAGGCCGAGCCGAAGCCGGCGAACTGGCGCATGGTCCACAACCGCCCGCGATAGCCGGTCGCGTGAATGCCGCGCGTGTAGGGCGGCTGGCCGGGAAAGCCAAGCTCGGTTTCGTAATCGAAATCCGGCAGGCTGTTCGGCGTGTAGAGCCGCTCGACCGCGGCGAGCGAGGTGGTCGTAAACTGTGACTTGCTTTCAGGCCGCTGTTTGAGCGTCGGCTTGAGCGTGCGCTCTTCCCATTCCTGCTCGGCTTCCTGCAAGCGGTTAGTGATCTCGACGGTGCTCATTCGCTTCTCCTTGGCTAAAGGTCAAAGGCATTCGCAGACGAGTCAAATGCATTAATCCCGATGATAGTTGAGCTTCAGAGGCAGTGTCAATGGCGGCGAATCGGACAGCCTGAGCGCGCGAACCATACAACCTGACGCGCCGTGTTGACCCAGACGCCGCGGGCGCGCGGTATAGTGATTGCCTTTTAATTTCAGATGAGCGCGAATTCATCCAGGAGGTAACACAAATGAGCGCCAATGTGCAGAATGCGCCAGAGCCTTTGCGAATCTCGGCGAGCGATGTGATCGATAGAATGAATCGCGGCGAAGCGGTTTACTTCGTTGACGCGCGCAACCCGCAAGCCTGGGCCGCCGCCGACACGCGCTTGCCGGGCGCGGTGCGTGTGCCGGCTGATGCAATCGAGCAACATCTGGCCGACATGCCGCGCAACCGCATGATCGTGACTTATTGCACCTGACCGCACGAAGGCTCAAGCGCCCGTGTGGCGCAAGTACTCCGTGATCATGATTTCCAGCGGTCATATGCCTTAGAAGGCGGCTTCGATGCATGGCTCGATGTCGGCGGCGCGGTCGAGCCGAAGTAATTGAGTTAACGAGCTCCATTGCGTTCGCAATGTTTGTCGCCGCGTAGCGGCGCAATGAATTTAGCCCGGCTTTTCAACGCCGGGACTTACCGATGTGGGTCAGCGGGCGATTGCCCTAGCCCATCCATGAGGATGAGCGACAGCCGCGACAGCATCAGCAGGCCGGCATTCTCTTCTGTCCAATCAACCTCCGGCATGTCATTACAGGTAATCGCCATCGCGATGCGACCACGCCTGGTGTAGATGATGCCGACGTTGCTGCGCAGTTGATCGAGCGCGCCCGACTTGGTCGCCATCTCGACGCCGTTCAACGTCCGCCCGATGCCGTCGTGCATCTGCTCGCGCTTCATCAGCGCCAGCATCTCTTGTGATGCTTCGCGGCTGATCACCTCGCCGCGTTCCAGCTTTTCCAACAACGTCACCATCTCGCGCGGCGTCGTCACGCCCAATCCGTAAGGCTTGAGCGCAGGGTCTTCGCCCGCGCGGCTTGTACCGCCGCCGAAGGCTTTGCGCAGCACACGCGTCTGGTGCAGCCCGAGCGATTCCATGCGGGCGTTCACCGTATCAATGCCGAGAAAGTCCAGCACCAGGTTGGTCGCCGTGTTGTCACTGATCGTCATCATCAAGGTGACGGCGTCGCGCAGGCTGAGGCGCAGGCCATCCGAGAGGTCATGCAGAATGCCTGAGCCGCCAACTTTCTTGGCGTCCGTCAGCACGACTTCGTCGCGCCATTTCGCTTTGCCTTCGGCGACGCGGGCAAAGGCTTCGATCATCACTGTGACTTTGATGGTGCTGGCGGTGCTGACGCGCTGGTCTTCGCCGACGCCAAAGCTCGCGCCGCTGTCGAGATTCTTGGCGAATAAAGTGGCCTTGCCTTTGAACTCGGCCAGCTCTTTGCGCATACGGTCGCCCAGAGGCATGGTCGCCGGGGTCAGCGGACGCGGGCCGACGGTCTGCGCCATGGCGCAGAGAGCGAGCGATAGCAGCAACGATGCGGTAAAAGTGATCGGTCGAGTGATTTTCATCATATGATCCGCTCGCGATGGTTCGGATAGCTCATCCTTGCGCGGCAATGTCTTTGCGATAGTGCATTCGCTCGAAGTGAATCTTGCCTATTGCTTCGTAAGCCCGCGCCCGCGCCGATTCGAGCGACGCCGCCCACGCCGTGACGCCCAGCACGCGCCCGCCTGAGGTCACGAGGCCGCCGCCTGTATCGCGCGCCGTGCCGGCATGAAAGACGACGACGCCCTCGACCGCGCCCGCTTCATCAAGCCCGCTTATGGCCTTGCCCTTCTCAAAATCGCCGGGATAACCGCCCGACGCCGCGACGACACACACCGTCGCATCATCGCTCCAGCGCACTTCGGTTGCGCCGATACGCCTGTCGACAATGGCTTCGCAGATGTCAACCAGATCGCTATCGAGGCGCATCAGGATGGGCTGAGTCTCCGGGTCGCCCAGGCGTGCGTTGAACTCGATGACCTTCGGGCCGTCAGCGGTCAACATCAGACCGGCGTAGAGGAAGCCCTTGAACGGATAACCTTCAGCGCGCAATCCGGCGAGCGCCGGCTCGATCACTTCAGCACGGATGCGAGCCATCGTCGCTTCGTCAATCAGCCCCGGCATCGAAAACGCCCCCATGCCGCCGGTGTTCGGCCCTTCGTCATGATCATTGACGCGCTTGTAGTCCTGCGCCGGGGCGATCACTTTGTAATCCAGCCCGTCTGTAAAGATCATCACAGAGGCTTCGCGCCCGACAAGACATTCTTCGAGGACGATGCGCGTCCCGGCGTCGCCGAAGATGCGGTCAACCATCAAGTCTTGAATCGCGGCGTCGAACTCGCTTTCATTTTGAGCGATTCGCACGCCCTTGCCGGCGGCCAATCCGTCGGCTTTGATGACGACGGGGAAGCGAAATTCAAGCTCACGCGCGGCGCGCGCCGATTCGGGCGAATGACAGGCAGTAAATTGCGCCGTGGGAATCTGGTGACGTGCCATGAACTGCTTGGCGAAAATCTTGCTGCCTTCGAGCCGTGCTGCGTCGGCAGATGGGCCGACCAGTCTGAGGCCGCGCGCCTGAAAGGCTTCACTGATGCCAGCGACCAGCGGCGCTTCAGGGCCAATGATGGTGAGGTCGGCTTTGATGGCTTCGGCGAGGTTGGCGAGGCTGCCCGCATCCTTCACATCGGCGGGCAAGCAGTCGGCGATCCTGGCGATGCCGGCGTTGCCGGGCGCGCAGAAGAGCGCTGTGGTGCGCGGCGATTGTTTGAGCTTCCAGCAGAGCGCATGCTCGCGCCCGCCAGAGCCGATGACCAGTATGTTCATAGCATCGCGATTGTACTTCGCGCCGCTACGAAAAAACAAAGCCACATCAAGGCAAATGATGAATGATGAATGATGAACTGCCGGAGCTTGCGCCCACCGCAATGGGACTGGTCTCCCTAATTCATCGTTCATCATTCATCATTCATCATTTCCTGTGCCGGCGATCTATGTCACGCGATAGACCTTGCCTTTGTAGACGACCGTGACCTTCTTGCCGAGCGCAAAGTACTCGGCGAGCTTCGGCTCTTTGGCAATCAGGTTGAAGAATTCGTCGCTGCCGAATTGCAGGTTGACCTGCGGCAGCGCCCCTGTGTCTTTGAACTCGGTGTCCACCCACTCGTCGCCTTTGAGCTTGAAGGTCTTGTCAGCGACGGTGCGAACACTCATCAGGTACGAATCGGGGCTGTCTACTTTGTCCGATTCCTTCATCTTCTTTTCGGCCTGACTGTAGACGACTGCCGATTCGCCGCTCGATTGTCGCGCCCCCGTGCCCTCAAAGCCGGAATCGCTGGCGGGCGCAGCCTTGGTCATGGCGTCAAGCGCGCGCCGGGCTGACGGCGGCGGCAGCGGCTCGCCAGGACGCCTGATCCTGCCGATGTCTTTCATGTCTTCAGTCACCAGGAAAGATGTGTACGGCGTGACGATGCCATAGCGCGTGCCGAGCTGAATGATCTCGTCTTTGACTTCCGTGTTCTCGCCGTTCAGGCGAATCTGTTCGAGCAGGTAGCCGACACGCCGCGTCGCCCACAGCCGCCCGAGAAAAGCGTTGTCGCTGCGCTCGGCGGGAAACTGCTGACCCGCGAAAGTAAACGTCTCTTCGCGGTTGCCGACCTTGCCGGTCAGGCGGATGGTGGCGGCGCTCACATTGTTCTTATAGCGCCCGACGATCACCAGTTGCGAGTTCTTGAACAGATCGCCGAGCGTGCGCGGGTAGAGCAGCTCGGCTTCGACGCCGCCGAAGTCGAGCTTCAGATCCGACAACACCGGGTAGTTGACGCGCGCGAAGAAGTTCGAGACTTTGATTTCGAGGTCTTCCTGCGGCTCGATGTAATCGCTGACGCCGCGATTGTCCGCCGCCAGCTTGTCGAGCAGGTTGGTGTTCACGTCATAGCCGACGCCGAAGGTGAACAGCCGCACATTGGCGCGGTTGGCGCCGGCGGCATTACGGACGATGTCTTTGACGTCTGTGGGGCCGACCGTCGGCAGGCCGTCTGTAAGAAAGACCACCATTGCCGGACGCTCGGCGGATTGAAACTGTTTGAGCGCGGCGATCAGCGCGTCGTTGATGTTGGTGCCACCTTCGGCGCGCAGGTTATCGATGAATTTCACGCCCGCCTGCTTGCCAGCGCGGTCGGCCTGGATCAAGCCGGCTTTCATCAGATGTTCTTCGCCGGAAAACGAGATGACGTTGAAACGGTCGCGCTCGCCTAAGGATTCGACGCCGAACTTTAAAGCCGCCTTCGCCTTGTCTATCTTCTCGCCGCTCATCGAGCCCGAGGTGTCGAGCACGAAGACGATGTCTTTCGCCAGGCGCTCCTGATCGGCAATGTTCGACTTCGGCGAAACCAGCATTAAAAAGTAACCGTCTTTGCCCGGCTCGCGGTTGGTCAACAGCGACAGCCCGAAATCTTTTTCCGATAGCGAGTAATAGAGCAGGAAATCTTTTTGCGTGTCAGCGCCGACGCCTTCAAAGCTCAAACGCGCTCGTCGCTCGCCGTCGCGAGTGATGGAGATTTTGTGCGACGGCGAGAAGATGTTTTTCAGATCGATCGGCGAGTTGATCTCGACCGAGGCGGCAATCTCTTTGATGGGCGATGGCTGAATGCGGCGGCCTGAGCCCAGATCATAACGGTAGCTGACGGTGCCGCCTTCGCTCTTGAGCACCTGCGAATAGGTCAGCTCGATCTTCTTGGTCGAGCGCGGCTCGATGGGGAAGACGCTCGCTTGAAAGAGGTCTTTGCCGACGTATTCGAGCAGGCCGGGATCGATCTGCCGGCGGACAATCTCGTTATAGATTTGCCGTGCGCGCGCTTTTTCAACGATCTCTGCGGCCATGCGCTTGTCGCCGTCATAGATGGCGAAATCCGAGATCGAAGCGCTCTCGGGGATGGGAAAGAAGTAAGCGCCTTCGAGCCGGTAAGGCGACGGGTTCTCGAAGACCTGTTCGACTTTCGTCGTCGCTACCTGCGAATCGATCTTTGTAGTGATCTTTACCGATTTGACGTTGAGGACGCGTGGCAGCGGTTGCGGCAGCGGGTGGGGCAGCGGCGGGCAGCGGTGGCATTCGTCGGGGATGATGACCCCCTGGCCGAAGGCGGCACCGCCCATAAAAAGAACGAACCCAAGCACAGCAAGTAACCTGAATCTCATTGACTCTCTCCTGAACTGCACGGGCCGATAGCTGAATATCGCTGGTTGTTTCTTCTCTCTCCGGTCTGTTATCCATGCCGGAGCCGGCAGCCGTTTACTCTGTTGACTGCATGGATTGAATGCCGACGCCACGGCTTCTTGCATGGCCTGTGGCTGGCTTCCCCATTCAGGGTGCGCTCTCTTGATCGGCGATGGTTGTGGTGGGTAGAAGCGCGCCGCGCTCGTTCTGTTCCCAGCGATCAAGCTGGCGTTGCAAGGCCAGCCACGCCAGCCCCGGTATCAGGAAAGCCGCGCCAAGCCAGGCGGCCATCTGTCGGGCGCTCAGGCCGGCGTGGTCTATGCCCCAGCCGGTCACGTAAGTTGACAGCGACATCGCCAGCGTCAGAAAGCCCATCTCTAGCGCGAAGACGCGACCGAGGAAACGATTCGGCACCGCCAGTTGTAACAGCGTCGTCGAAAAGACCCACTGGGTGCTGCCGCCCGCGTGCGCGCCGATGACGAACAGCAGCGCCAGCACGAGCGACGGCGAGCCCGAGAATAACAGGTAGAAGATGGCCGAGACAAAAAAGGCGATGCTGATCGTGCGGCGCATTGGGCGCGGCGAATCGTCGGTGATCCATGTGGCGATCATCGGCCCGAGCAGCGCTCCCGTGCCGCGCGCCGCATAGAGCAAGCCAATCGACGCGCTGCCGTCATGTCCCATCGGAAATATCTCGCGGCCAAAGATGGCCAGCAACAACAGCACGCCGCCGCCCAGCCCCCAGCCGCTCTTGACCAGCAGCAGAGCGATGACGTGCGGGTTAGTCTTCAAATACCGCGCGCCTTCGATCATGTCGGCGATGCCGGTCAGCTCAAGCCACGACATGCGCTGGGCGCTGTCACGCTCGCGTTTCGGCAGCGGCGGAATGTGCGTCGCCCAGATGAAGGCGGCAGAGATGAAGAACGAAATAGCGTCAATGACGAAAGCGGTATTTCTGCCGAAGAGGTCGGTCACCGCGCCGCCCAGTGCTGCGCCGAAGGCCAGCGTCAGTGACCAGGTTGCGCCGCTCAGGGCATTAGCGGCGATCAACTCTTCGCGCTTGACAATCGTCGGCACGGCGGCAGATTCGGCAGGCTCAAAAAAAGATGAGAGGATGATTTCGAGCCCCGCGAGCAGATAAACGATCCACACCTGTTCGGGGCGATTGACGAAGAGAAAGCCGAAGACCAGCACCCCGCGCAGCAAGTCGGCCCAGATCATGATGGCTTTGCGGTTGAAGCGGTCGGCGACGACGCCGGCCAGCGGCCCGACCAGAAATTGCGGCAGCAGCTTGATGATAAGGACGAGGCCGATGGCTTCGCCCGATCCCGTGAGGTTCAAGAGCAGGGTAAAGAGGGCGACGCTGTTGAACCAGTCGCCGGTCTGCGAGATCAGCCGGCCAATCGTCAGCCGCCGAAAGTGGCGATTGCCGCGCAACAGCTCGACGTATCCAACCTTTCGGCCCGGCCTGCTCTCTTGCATTTATGCATTCTAGCAAAGCCAGAGAAGAAGCAACCACAGATGAACACCGATGGAGAAGGCGGAGAGTTTCACGCTGATCCTTCCATCGGTGTTCATCTGTGGTTCCATAAAAAAATATGTTATAAGTATGAATGAAAGGTAGGCATGGCCCTCATAAGGTGACGTTATGCATATCGAATCGCTCAAAGTGTTTTGCGACTTGATTGACACGCGCAGTTTCTCGAAGGCGGCGGTCAAGAATTTCATCTCGCAGTCGGCGGTCAGCCAGCAGGTGCGCGCTTTCGAAGACCGCTTTGACAAGCGCCTGGTCGAGCGCAGTCGCGGCGGCGGACTGGTGCCGACGCCCGCCGGCCTGACCTTCTATCAAGGCTGCCGCGAGATCATCGAGCGCTTCACTTCGCTCAACGACGAGATGAAGGGGCTGGGCGACACGATCAGCGGCCAGGTGCGCGTCGCGACGATCTACACAGTCGGCCTGCACGAGCTAGCGCCAGTCGTCAAACAGTTCATCAAAGAGTTTCCGCACGCCAACATCCACATCGAATACAGCCGCGCCAACAAAGTCTACGAAGATGTTATTAACCACACGATAGACCTCGGCATCGTTGCTTACCCGGTGCCGCGCCCGCAGATCGATATCATCCCTTTCCGCAGCGACCGGCTGGTTTTTGTCTGTAGCCCGGAGCACGAACTGGCGCGGCGCAAGCGGCTGGCGGTTGCCGACCTTGGCGGTCAGCACTTCGTCGGCTTCGAGCGCGATATGTCTTCGCGCAAGGCGGTAGATAAAATCCTCCGCGACAACGACGCCACGGTGCAGTACGTCATGGAATTCGACAACATCGAGACCATCAAGCGCTCGGTCGAAGCCGGCCTCGGTGTGACGATCATCCCGCGCGCCGCCGTCGAAAACGAGCTGCGTTCGGGGGCATTGCGGGCCATCGAGTTTAACGACACCTTCCTGCGCCCCATCGGCATCATTCACCGCAAAGGGAAGATCTTCAGCGCCGCGGCGCGCAAGTTCATGGAGATGCTGACCGACGGCGCGGCAGCCGCGGCCTGAGCAACCAATGAATTCCGCGCCCACTTGTCGAGCTTGAGCCAATTGAGGCCGTCCTGCACTTTGCTGATCTTCTTCGTTTCCGGGTCATACATGAACATGCCTCTGGAAGTAATCGTGAGGATTGGCACGTGGTACTTATCGGCGATATCCCTGTCCGGCCAGCTCGGTCGTTCGTTACAAGTGTTCGGGTGGGTGTGCACAAGGGCTATCGTCGCCGGATTCCAGACAAAGCTGAATTGCTTACTCTCGTTGGACATGCCCAGCGAAGCCGCCATGTAAGCGCCATCAGCTTTCTTGAAGATCAAGACGACGATTTCTGTATTTAGAACGCCGCAGCCGACACTCTGCCAGGCGTTGTTGAATTCTCTGACCACCGGCTCATTGATCCTGGCGGTGTCAAAGCGGGAATGCTTAACCGCTCGCGAATCCGAGTTCGGTTGCGCGGATGCGGCTGTCGTCGCCGAGACAGTGAGCGCCGCGATGAGGAGGGCCGGAGAAAGGGTGCTGGCAATGACGCGCCTTGCCGCTGGGCTTGATTGCTTCAGAGAATCGTAAATGTCGCTTGCCTGCTGAGTGATCCACCGCATGGGGTTTCTCCTTTCGCTGACCGAGGCTTTCGACTAGAATGGGCGCGGCATCAAGTTTCCGTACTCTTTGTCCATCCGATACCGGCTCATCTCACGGCTGACCGTAGTCGAAGCGCGGGTTGGAAGTCCTTTCAATCGGCTTGGAAAATCATTGGAAAGTTCTTACAGACTTCTTGGAGCCGTTATGGCAGTCAAAACAAAGCACCTGTACGAGTTCGGCCCGTTCTGCCTGGATGCCGGCGAGCGGGTTCTGCGGCGCGATGGTCAACCCGTGGGGCTGACGCCGAAAGCCTTCGACGTGCTGTTGGTGCTCGTCGAACGCAGCGAACACGTGGTCGAGAAAGACGAGTTAATGCGGCTGGTGTGGCGCGACAGCTTCGTTGAGGAAGGCAACCTGACGCGCAACATCTTCACGCTGCGGCAGGCCCTGGGCGAAGGGCCGCCCTACATCGAGACCATCCCGAAGCGCGGCTATCGCTTCAAAGTCAGCGTGAAGGAGTCGTGGGAGGAGAACGGCGCGGCGGCAGCGCCAGCGCAGAGCCAACCGACGGATGAAGGCATCAAGGCGAAGGCCGTGGCCAGGCGGCAAAGGACGAAGCGGTTAGCGATGATTGCGGTGGCGACGTTGATCGTCGCGGCGGCAGGCCTTTTCTTCTACTTTAACCGCGCACCAGCACTGACTGATAAAGACACCATCCTGCTGGCGGACTTTATCAACACGACGGGCGATGCGGTCCTTGACGGCACGCTGAAGACGGCGCTGGCGGTGCAACTGGAGCAATCCCCCTTCTTGAATCTATTCTCGGACGAGCGCGTGCGGGAGACGCTGCGTTACATGGGACGCCCGCTCGACGAGCGCGTGACGAAAGAGATCGCGCGCGAGATTTGCGAACGTCAGGGAATCAAAGCCGTGCTGGTGGGATCGGTCTCGAATCTCGGCAGCCACTACGTCATTGCGCTGGAGGCAACCAACGCGCGCACCGGCGATGTGCTGGCGCGTCAACAGGAGGAGGCCGAGACCAAGGAGCAGGTGCTGAGCGTGCTGGGCAAGATGGCCAGGCGTTTGCGCGAGAAGCTGGGCGAGTCGCTGAGCACGATCCAGAAGTTCGATGCGCCCATGGCCGTCACGACTTCGTCACTCGAGGCTTTCAAGGCCTTCTCTGCCGGACGCGACCTGCATTTGCAAGGCAAAGAGCGGGACGCCATCCCTCTGCTCAAGAGCGCCGTGGCACTCGACCCGCAATTCGCCCTTGGCTACGGCGTCCTGGCAGTCACGTGCCTTAACGTCGGGGAGACAAAAGCGGCTCGCGAATACGCCACCAAAGCGTTTGAATTGCGCGAGCGAGCAAGTGAGCGGGAAAAGCTTTGGATTACGGCGCAATACTACTTAAACGTTTCCGGAGAATTGGAAAACGCCATCGAAGCGGCGGGATGGCTGAAGCAGATATATCCCCGTTATCCACCGGCGCGCAACCTGCTGGGCATTTTGTATGGCACGCTCGGGCAAAACGAAAACGCCGTGGAAGAGTTCCGGGAAGTCGTTAGCCTGCTCCCCAATTGGGCTTTACCGTATGACAACCTCGCCGCGCAACTCATCTATCTCGGGCGTTTCGCCGAGGCCAGGGAGATTCTGGAGCAGGCACCGACAATGAAAGGGGATGGCAGAATATTCCACTACCACCTTTACATGCTCGCTTTCATAGACGGTGATGCGGCGGCGATGAAGCAACAAATTGATTGGGCGAGCGAGCCGTCAAATGGCTCTGGGGCGTTCGCCTGGCAAGCCTTAACGGCGGCGTTTTCGGGACAGATGCGACAGGTCCAGGAATTCTCCCATCGCGAGATTGGGCGTGCCCAGCCCGGTGACGCAGAGACTGCGGCAAACCTGGCTGCGCAGGATGCAGCGAGAAACGCTGTCCTGGGTAATTGCCGTCAAGCACGGGAAAACGCCGCGCGGGCTCTAACCTTAGCGCCTAACGATACCCCGAAGGTGTACGAAGCGCTCGCGCTCGCGTTGTGTGGCGAAAGCGCTCAGGCGCAATCGCTTGCCAATGAACTCGCCAATGAGAATCCGAAAGTTACTTGGGTCAACGCCATCTGGCTGCCGACGATTCGGGCGGCCATCGAACTGCGCAAGGATAATACAGCCGGCGCCATACAACTCCTGCAATCGGTTGGCCCTTATGAAGCGGCGATGTTGTTCTGGCCCAATTATATTCGAGCACAAGGCTATCTCCGACAAAAAGCGGGGGCAGAAGCGCGAGCCGAGTTCCAAAAGATCCTCGATCACCGGGGATGGGATCCTACTTCTTATCTATATCCCCTTGCGCACCTCGGACTCGCACGCGCGGCGGCGCTCAGCGGCGAGACAGACAAAAGCCGCAAGGCTTATAAAGACTTCCTGGCGCTGTGGAAAGACGCCGACGCGGACATCCCCGTCTTGATCGAAGCCAGGCGCGAGTACGCCAGGCTCCAGCAATGAGCCACCACGCCGCCGCTTTACTGATCGCGTTGCATTCATCAGTGTTTTCGCTTACCCTTACTCCGCACTCAACAGATTACCAGCAACAAGTTGAAGACGCTGCGCAAGCCAACCACCTTGCGCACGACCGGAGGCGTGATGGGGTACTTACCCGGTTTTCAGCACGACATTTTTATCAGCTACGCGCACGTTGACAACGCCGCGGTTGATGCAGCCGATGGCTGGGTGACGCAGTTTCGCGAACACCTCGACCTGCAAATGTCGAAGCGCGTTGGGCGCATGGGCGCGGTCAAAATCTGGCAAGACCCGACGCTCGAAGGCAGCCAGCTTTTCGACAAGACAATCGAAGACGCCATCAACAGTTCAGCGATCTTCATCGCCCTCAACTCGTCCGGTTATCTGGCCTCGGATTACTGCAAACAGGAGCTGCGCTTGTTCGAGGCCAAGGCCGGCAAAGAGCCATCGGGGCTGGCGGTCGGCGACCGGCTGCGCATCTTTAACGTGCTGCTCAATAACATCCCGTTCGGCGAATGGCCCACCGAGTTCGGGCGCACGAGCGGCTTTCCGTTTCACGATGCGGAATCGCCGGACGATTTCGGCTACCCGGCAGACCCGCAGGAGAAACCTTTTCAATTGCAGATGCGCAAGCTCGTCGAAGCGGTTTATCGCACGCTCTGCGCAATGAAAGAGAGCTTACCCGCCGCGGCGCCGTCGGTCGCGTCTGCGCCGGTTACGGCGGCGCCCGCCGCTGGCGCGAGTGCCGCGTCGCCGGCGTCGGACGCCTTCACGGTCTTTCTGGCCGACACCGCCGATTCGCTGCGCACGTTGCGCAGGCGCGTCACCGCCGAGCTACAGAGCAAAGGCATACGGGTCATCGCCGATGTGCCGCCGCCTTACGAAGCCGCGGCACACGAAGAGCGCGCCATTGCTGCCATTAGCGGCGCGCATCTGGCTGTGCATCTGCTCGACACCTTTCCGGGCCGCGAGATTGAAGACGCCGAAGAGAAATCCTATGCCCAGCGCCAGGTCGAGCTGAGCATTGAGCATGCGCGCTCGCAGTTCATCTGGGTGCCGAAAGCGCTTGATCTGGCGGCGCTTGAAGACGGCACGTATAAAGAGTTCCTCGACCGCCTGGAGAACGGCGAGCGCAGCGAGGCGACCTACAAATTCCTGCGCGGCCTGCCCGCCGAGTTGCCGCGCGAAATCCTCGACGAGATCGAAGCCGCGCAACGCCGCCCGCCCGCCGATGCCGCGCCGATGGCGGCGCTGGTTGATACGCACTTCAAAGATCAGCTCTACGCCCTCGACCTGATCCGCTTTCTGTCGGACAAGAACGTGCAGCCCTACATCAACCCTGAAGAAGATGACCCGCGCAAAAACATTCGCATCCTTGAAGAGCGCTTGAAGCAGGTGACCAAGCTGATCATCGTCTTCGGCTCGGTGACTTCGGAATGGGTGCGGGCGCGGCTCGGCGCGGCAGTCGAGATCGCCATCACCGAAGGCTGCCCGCTGAAAGCCTGCGGCGTCTTTTATGCGGGCGCGCGGCGCAAGAGCGTCGACAGCGATTTCCGCCTCGGCCTGTTCCCGGTTTATACCTTTGACGCGGCTGACCTCGGCAACCCGCAGGCGCTCAAGCCGCTGCTCGAAGCGGTTTGAGCCGTTAGATGATTATGAGACCGGAGCGTACGACGAGATCTTTAAAGCAGACGCCGGCGTTGCTTGCAGGCAGCGATGCCGGCACCGAGGCGCTGAACCCATTTGTCGGGCTGCGCCCGTTCGAGAGCGAAGAGAGCTTGCTCTTTTTCGGGCGGCGCGAGCAGGCCATCGAGCTGCTGCAAAGGCTGCACGCCACCCGCTTTCTCGCGGTCGTCGGCAGCTCGGGCTGCGGCAAATCGTCGTTGGTGCGCGCCGGGTTGATCCCCAAGCTCAAGGCCGGCTTCCTGGTCGAAGAACGCGACCTCTGGCACGTCGCCACCATGAAGCCGGGCGACGCGCCGCTTGAAAACATGGCCGTCGCGCTGCTCGAAGCCGCTTCGGTCGAAGCCAGCAAGGCGAACATCAACAGCCTGGTCGAAGCGGTTCGCGGCGAAGGCGCGCAGGCCGTCATCACTCGCCTGCAAGAGGCGCTTGGCGATGAAGACTCTAACCTGCTGCTGCTGGTTGACCAGTTTGAAGAGCTGTTCCGCTTCGCCTTGCGTGATGACGATCCGGTAAAGCGCAACGAAGCCGAAGAGTTCGTGGCGCTGATCTTGGAGCTGGCGGCGCAGCGCGAGCTGGCGATCTTCGTCGTCCTCACCATGCGCTCGGATTTCATCGGCGACTGTGACAACTTCTTCGGCCTGCCGGAAGCCATGAACCAGAGTCAATACCTGGTGCCGCGCCTGACGCGCCGCCAGCGGCAGGAAGCCATCGAAGGGCCGATCCGCTTGTTCGGCGCGAGCATCTCACAGCGCCTGCTCGACCGCGTGCTGAACGACGCCGGCGATAAGTCCGACCAGTTGCCGGTCATGCAGCATGCCTTGATGCGCACATGGGAAGACTGGCAACGCACGCGCGAAGGCGCGATTGATCTGACACATTACGAGAACATCGGCACCATCAAGGAGGCGTTGTCGAAAGATGCCGAGGCGGCCCTCGCCGGCTTGAACGACGACGAGGTAAGAATTACCAAACGCATGTTCCAGGCGCTCACCGACACAGACGCGCGGGGCCGCCGCATCCGCCGCCCGGCGCGTCTAAGCGAGATCGAAGCCATTACCGGAGCAGCGCGCCCGCCACTGCTTGCCATCATCGAGCGCTTCCGCTCGAATCGGCGCAACTTCGTCAACCTCTACGAAGACAAGTTGACCGGCGACGTGACCATAGACATCTCGCACGAGAGCTTGATCCGCCAGTGGACACGGCTCGGCGACTGGGTCAACCTCGAAGCCGAATCGCGCAAGATTTACCTGCGCATCGTTGACGCCGCGCTGCTCTACCGCGAGGGGCGCTCGAAGCCGTGGCGCAATCCGCAGCTCGGCTACGCGCTCGAATGGCAGGCGCAGAAGCAGCCGACGGCAGCGTGGGCGGCGCGTTACAACGAAGATTTTGCTGCGGCGATGAGCTTTCTCGACATCAGCCGCCGCCGCCATCGCTACCTAGTGATGACCTTTTATATCCTCGTGCCGTTGCTGTTGATCGGCTCGGCGGGCGCTTATACGCTGGTTAAAAACTATAACCTGGCGCGCGAGGCCGAGCACAAAGACCAGCTCCTGCACGTCGTCGAACAACAGCGCGACAAGGTCGTCGAGGAGCGCTTGCAACAAGAAGAATCGCTGGGTCGCCAGAACGAGAAACTGCTCGACATTGCTGACGACTATTTCCGAGGCGACGAAGTCACCTATCCGCACCCGATTGTCGGCGACATTAAATTGCGCCGCCTCGCCGATGGCCGCATGGAGTTTTACGACAATTGGATTGAACGTAACCTCATTGATGTTAATGTGCCGGAGCTGCGCGAGATCGATCAGCCGTACGACAGCACGATCAAGTTCAATCGCATAGCGGCGGCGCAGTTGCAGCAGGCGTTCCGGGCGATCAAAGCGCGCGGCTTGCTGGACCGCGTCCTGACCTGGGATTACGGCTTTGTGCGGCCTGACGATCCGCTGATCCTCAACTTCAAGCGTGGCCAGGGCGGCGGTCCTTCGACGCACGCGCTCGGCATTGGCTTCGACCTCAATCGCCAATACAATCAGCCCGGCCAGCACGCCATGCCGCTCGGCCAGCGCGGCTCCATCCTTGAGCTGGTGCCGGTTCTCCGCGAGTTCGATTTCAGTTGGGGCGGCGACGGCGACGCCACGCATTTTCAATACAGCCGCCCGAATACCTCTATCACAGATACTTCGGCCAGAGAGTGAGCGCCGCGCCGGCAGGCGACGAATCGCGCAAAAAGTCTTATCCTTAATTGCGCCGCAGGCACGCGCCACGCGCCGGCGCTGCGGGCAATTCTTGATTGATGAGACGAACCGATGGGCTATCTGTTTGAAGACAAGCTGCGCGAGCGCGCCAGGGCGTTCATTGCTGCGCTCGCTCGCGCCGACATCAGCGGCGCAATCCTCGATGATTCTTTCCGCGACTACACCGTTAAGGTCGCCGTGTCGGTTGGTGGCCGAGATTACGGAAACGTCAATCTCTATTTCAGCCCAAAGGCCAACGCCTTTTCGCTGAAGACGCATGAGCTGAAAGACCAAGCACTCGTCGCCCGTCTTGAAGATTGCTGGCACGACGAGCCACGCTCAGCCGCAACGACGGCGCGCGGCTGGCAGATGTACGTTGACGGCTCGTACATCAACCATGCGACCGGCTACGCCGTGGTGATCTTGCGCGACGGCGCGGTCGTCACCGAGCTGTGTGGCCCGGTCGCAGCAATCGAAGTCAACGGCACGCGTCAGGTCGCGGGCGAGCTGCGCGCCGTCGAAGAAGGCTTAGGCTGGTGCCGGGAACACGAGGTCGGTGAAGTCGAGATTTTTTACGATTACTATGGCGTCGAGAAATGGGCGACCGGCGCGTGGAAGGCCAATCAGTCAATGACTCAGGCGTATGGCCAAACGGTGCGCCAGTCGGGCATACGCATTCGCTGGCGCAAGGTCGCCGCGCACACCGGTAATCGCTGGAACGAGCGCGCCGACCAGCTCGCCAAACAGGGCGCGCTCGCCGAGAGGGCCGGGCGCGATGAAGCAGGCGAAAGCGACCCCGCGCCGACCGACCCGCTGGTCATCGCCCTGCTCGACCGCAAGGAACGCTTCATCGAGTTCTTGATGGTGCAGGGAATTGACGCGGCCTTTGATCGCCTCTACAACAACCAGTTTGCGCGATTGCTGATTCGCAACGAAGACGAAAAGATGCTCGGCTACTTCGACCTCTACCACACCCGCCGCAAGCCCTTCTCGCCTTACCTGCATGGCTTCAAGGATGACGAGCTGAAAGCGCGCCTGACGGCGCTCTGGCGCGAGTTCGCGGCCACTGCCGACTGACCTGCGAGAGCCGACAACGCTCATCCCTTTTCATCTGGCTGCTCGACTGACTGGATGGGAAAAACGACGCGGTCGTAAACTTCGGCCAGCCGTAGCGTAGAATCAATCGCCGCAAGATAGAGACTTCCCGTTCGCTCTTTCACAGAGGAGTAAAGCCATTCGCCATTCGGCTGGCGCAGGTAGTGTTCAAGCTGCGACTTGGCTTGCGAGACGAGAACGTAATGCGTCAGCGACGGCAGCCATGTTTGATAACGCGACCATTTTTCGCCCCGGTCAAAGGCTTCGGTCGTCGGCGATAAGACTTCAATGATGGCCGTCGGGTTGAGCAGTACGTCACGATGTTCGTCATGAAACCGGGCTTCTCCGCAAACCACCACCAGATCAGGATACGAGTACAGGCCTTTGCTCTCGTAGCGCGATTTTGGCTCCGGGCCGCTGCGGACTTTCATGTCTTTGGAAAACACCTGACAGGGTTTTCCTCTGAGCTGGTTATAAAGCTGGCCGCTGAGGTTGGTGCAGATCGTCCCGTGCTCCAGGCTTTCGCCCGCCATCAGATACACCTGGCCATCGAGAAATTCATGACGCGCTTCCGCGGCGCGCTCCAGCGCGAGGTATTCTTCGACTGTATAACGAGGCTGCGAATGCGGTAAGCTCATAGGCTCAATCTCACCACGAATCATTGCCGGCTGGTGCGCGGCGCTCACCATTGTAGTTTATCCGTCTACGAATGTCAGGTTCTGTCAAGTGGGAAACGCGCCCCGCGCATGCTTGCTCGCGGCGGTTGCTTACGCCATAGTTAAGCATGGTCGTAAGAGCCTGTGAGTTGATGACCGACACGGATGCTTCGCAGGGCAGATGATGGAGACGGCGAATGGATCGCCAGATTTGCATTCACGGACATTTCTACCAGCCGCCGCGCGAGAATCCCTGGCTCGAAGAGGTCGAGCTACAGGATTCGGCTTACCCATATCACGACTGGAACGAGCGCGTCACCTCGGAATGCTACGCCCCGAACGCCGCCTCGCGCATTCTGGCGGCGGATAAGAGCATCACTGAAATCGTCAACAACTATTCGCGAATCAGCTTTAACTTCGGGCCGACGCTGATGAGCTGGATGGCGCGTCACGCCCGTGACGTTCATGCGGCCATCGTCGAAGCCGATCACGAAAGCCGGCGGCGCTTCAACGGCCACGGCGCAGCCATCGCACAGGTCTACAATCATATGATCATGCCGCTGGCGAGCGCGCGCGATCAGCGCACGCAGGTCATCTGGGGCATCGAAGATTTCGCGCATCGCTTCGGTCGCCGGCCCGAAGGCATGTGGCTGGCCGAGACCGCCGTTGATCTGGCGACGCTTGAAGCGCTCGCCGAACAGGAAATCCTTTTCACGATTCTTGCGCCGCGCCAGGCCGGGCGCGTCCGCAAGCGCAACCTGCGGCGCTGGCGCGACGCTTCGGGCGGGCGCATCGATTCGCGCATGGCCTATCGCTGCCGCCTGCCGTCGGGCCGCTCGATCAACCTGTTCTTCTATGATGGGCCGATTGCTCAAGAGGTCGCTTTCGGCGGGCTGCTCGCCAGCGGCGTCGAATTCGCCAACCGTTTGCTCGGCGGCTTTGACGCCCGGCGCAACGACACCCAACTGGCCCACGTCGCCACCGACGGCGAAACCTACGGCCACCATCACCGCTTCGGCGACATGGCGCTCGCCTATTGCCTGCACCACATCGAAGCGAACCATCTGGCGCGGCTGGCGGTCTATGGCGAGTTCCTCGAACAGCACCCGCCGACCCACGAAGTCGAGATCATCGAGAACACCTCGTGGAGTTGCGCGCACGGCGTCGAGCGCTGGCGCAGCAACTGCGGCTGCAACATGGGCCGCAAGGACTGGTCACAGGCATGGCGTCGGCCCTTGCGCGAAGCAATGGACTGGCTGCGCGACGAGATGGCCGTGCTTTACGCAAAGACGATGGCCGAATATGTCCGCGACCCGTGGCAGGCACGCGACGATTACATCCGCGTTATCCTCGACCGCGGCGATGAAAACGTCGCGCGCTTTTTCGCGGCCCATGCCGTGCGCGAGTGGTCGAAGGCCGACGAGGTGCGCGCTTTCCGGCTGCTCGAAATGCAGCGCCACGCCATGCTGATGTATACCAGTTGCGGCTGGTTCTTTGACGAAATCTCCGGCATCGAAACGACGCAGGTAATGGCCTACGCGGCGCGCGCCATCCAACTGGCTCACAAGACCACCGGCGTTGATCTTGAGCCGCAATTCATCAAGCTACTCGCTCACGCGCCGTCGAACCTCGCCGAGCATCCGACCGGCGCGGATGTTTATCACAGCTTCGTCAAGCCGATGCAGGTTGATCTGCTGCGCGTCGGCGCGCATTACGCGGTGTCATCGCTGTTTGAAGATTACGCCGACGAGGTGACGATCTACGCTTACAAGGCAAAGCGCGGAGCGTACGAGCGCCGTGAAGCGGGCCGCCAGAAACTGGCCCTCGGTTCGGCGCACCTGCGCTCGAACGTCACCGCCGCCGAGAGCCTGATAAGTTTCGCCGTCTTGCACCTCGGCGATCACAACCTGCTCGGCGGCGTTTGCGAGCTTAAGGACGAAGCGAGCTTCGCCACTATGCGCCGCGACATCAAAGAGGCGTTTGACCGCAGCGATCTTGCGGAGATCATTCGCCTGATGGACAAGCATTTCGAGACGCACAACTATTCGCTGTGGCACCTGTTCCGCGACGAGCAGCGCCGGGTGTGGGATCGCATCCTGAAGACGACGCTGGACGAAGTGGCCGGCTCGTTTCGCAGCATCTACGGCCACCACTACCCGATCATGCGGGCGATGCGCGAGCAGCATGCGCCGATTCCGAAAGCCCTGCTGGTGACGGCAGAGATGACGATCAACAGCGACTTGCGGCAGGCAATTGAACAGACGGAGTTCGACGCCGCGCAGGTGGCCGGCTTGATTGAAGAGGTCAATCGCTGGCGCTTCGAGGTTGACCGCACGACGCTTGGCTTTGTCGCCAGTCGCCGCGCGCAATCGTTGATCGAACAGTTCCGCCGCGTCCCGCAAGAGAGCGCGCCGCTCGAACAGTTGCACGCGATGCTAACGGCGCTTGAAGGGCTGGGGCTGGCGCTCGATCTGTTCAAGGTGCGCAATCAACTCTTTGTGACCAGCAAACAGATGCTCGGCGAGATGATCGAGCGCAACACCAATGGCGACCGTAGCGCGACCTTGTGGATCGAGCGCTTCATTCGCTTGAGCGATTATTTGCGCCTCAAGAGCGCATAAAGGGAAGTTGGGAGTAGAGCATGAGCAAGTGGCTGGCGACTTACCGGTTGCAGTTTACGCCAGAGTTCGGTTTCGCCAATGCAGAGCGGATCATTGATTACCTGGCAGCGCTTGGTGTTTCGACCGTCTACGCTTCGCCCATCTTCAAGGCGCGGCCCGGCAGCACGCATGGCTATGACATCACAGACCCGAATCATTTGAACCCGGAGCTTGGCACCGAGGAAGCGTTCGATACCTTGATTGCCACGGTTCAACGACAGGAGATGACGTGGTTGCAGGACTTCGTGCCGAACCACATGGCTTACGACAGCCGCAACCGCATGCTGATGGATGTCTTCGAGAAAGGCCCCGGCTCGCCTTACTTCGGCTTCTTCGACATTCTCTGGAATCACCTGCGCGAAAACCTGCGCGGCAAGATCATCGCGCCATTCCTCGGCAAGCCTTACGGCGAAACGCTCGAAAGCGGCGAGCTTGCCTTGCAATACGGCGACGGCAATTTCGCCGTGAAGTACTATGATTCGGTCTACCCGCTGCGCATCGAATCTTATGCGACGGTCATCAGCCATCAACTGAGCGAGCTGCAAGAGCGGTTGGGCGCTGATGACACCGACTTCATCAAGATGCTCGGCATCGTCGTTGTGCTGACCAACCTCGCCGACAATGCCCAGGCCGACCCGCTGTCGCGCACGGCGCAGATGCTTTTGGCGCGTGACGCGCTCTGGGCGATGTACCGCGACAACCCGGCGGTGCGCGAATTTGTTGACCGCCGCGTCGTCGAGTTCAACGGCGATGTCAACCTGCTCGACGCCATGCTGGCGCAGCAGTGGTTTCAATTCACCTACTGGCGCGTCGCCTCAAAAGAGATCAATTACCAGCGCTTCTTCAACATCAACGAGCTGATCTCGCTGCGCATGGAAGACGAACGGGTCTTTGATGTCGTGCATCGCCTGGCGCTCGGCCTGCTGCGTGACGGCAAGATTGATGGCTTGCGCATCGATCACGTGGACGGACTGTATAACCCGACCGAATACGTCGAGCGCTTGCGCCGCCGCGCTCCCGACGCTTTCATCGTTGTCGAAAAGATTCTTGAGCTGAGCGAGCAACTGCCGGAGCATTGGCCGGTTCAAGGGACGACCGGCTACGACTTCATGAATTTCGTCAATGAGCTGTTCGTTGATCAGAATAACGAAGCGCGCTTTCAGGAAATCTACTCGGCTTTCAGTGGCGAGGCGCTGGCGTACGATGATCTGCTATATGAGAAGAAAAAGTTGATCATCGAGCGCCACCTGACCGGCGACCTCGACAATTTGACTTCGCTGCTGAAGACCATCTCGACGACGGCGCGCGATGCCATTGACCTGGCGTGGGAAGCCTTGATGCAGGCGATCACGGAAGCCGCCGCCGTCTTCCCGGTCTATCGAACCTACATCGCCGGCGGCGAGATCAGCCGCCAAGAGCGCCGTCAGGTCAAAGAGGCCATCGAAAAAGCGAAGCTGCGGAATCCATCGCTTGAGCGCGCCCTCGATTTTCTGCGCCAGGTGCTGCTGCTCGATTATCCCGAATACCTCGCCGAAGACCACCGGGCGCAGTGGCGCGATTTTGTGATGCGCTTCCAGCAGTTCACTTCGCCGCTGATGGCCAAGGGGCTGGAAGACACGGCGTTTTACGTCTTCAACCGGCTGGTGTCGCTCAACGAAGTCGGCGGCAATCCCGGGCGCTTTGGCTTCTCGGTCGAGGATTTTCATCAAGCCATCGAAAGGCGGGCGCGCTCGTTTCCACAGACCATGAACGCCACGGCGACGCACGACACCAAGCGCGGTGAAGATATGCGAGCCCGCATCAATGTGCTGTCAGAGATGCCCGACGAATGGCAGCGGCACATCGAGCTATGGCATGAGCTGAACCAAAGACTAAAGCGCGCGGTCGAGGACGAAGAAGTGCCGAGCCGCAATCGCGAATACTTTCTCTATCAAACGCTCATCGGCGCATGGCCATTTGCCGAGGGCGCGGGCAATGGCTTTGTCGAGCGCATGAAGCAGTACATGCTCAAGGCGGCGCGCGAAGCCAAGACGCACACCTTCTGGTTAGACAACAACGCCGAGTATGAAGCGGCGCTGCTCGATTTTACGGAGAAGCTGTTGATCGCGTCGCCGGAGTTTCTGGCGAGCTTCACGGCGTTTCAAAAGCGCGTGGCGCATTACGGTGTTTTCAATTCGCTGGCGCAGGTCGTCATCAAGCTCACGGTGTCGGGCGTGCCCGACCTGTATCAAGGAACCGAGCTGTGGGATTTCAGTCTGGTAGACCCGGACAATCGGCGGCCTGTGGATTACGAGCAGCGGCGGCGACTGCTCGACGAACTGCGCCGAGCTGCCGAGTCGAACGTGGCGACGCTCGCCGACGAATTGCTAAGGACACGCGAAGACGGGCGCATCAAGCTGTTTGTGACGCACCGCGCGTTGCAGGCGCGGCGCGACCATCGCGAGCTGTTCGAGCAGGGCGAGTACCTGCCGCTTGCGGTGACCGGCGAGCACGCGGCGCATGTCATCGCCTTTGCGCGGCGGCACGGCGATCATCTGGCCGTCGTCATCGCGCCGCGTTTGTTGGTGTCGCTGATTGATGAGGCGGCGTTGCCGATTGGCGATCTGTGGGGCGACACAGCGGTTGAGCTGCCAAAGCAGGTGCCACGCGTATGGCGTCACGCGTTCACGGATGAATCATTGCCTTCGATCAAACAGATCGTTGTCGCCGACGCGCTGCGCCGCTTCCCTGTGGCGCTGCTGACGAGCCAGTAAGATGACGCCGGGTAGTGTTGCTGGCGGCGCGGGCTGCCGCATCGCTCAACGGAGCAGACTGATCAAGAGAATCACGGCACCGGCGACCAGGAATGCCGGGCCGAGGTTTGCCCCGCCGGTCGATCCGTTATATTTCACCTGCTTGACTTCGGAATAAGCGATGACGATTCTGTCTCTCTGCGCGCTCGACAGAAGCACGAAGCTATCATCATCGATTTCTACGAGACTGCCATTCCATTCTCTGCCATCAGTTGCTTTCACGATCACGGGAGCAGGCAATTCAAACTTGTTGAGCTTCTGTTTGATTTTCGATGCGGCACGCTCCTGATTCTTATTGTCTTTTCCGTAGGCGTGTCCGACCGTGACGGTGCTGAGGACCAGCAAGATCAGCGTCAGTGATGAAACCCTCTTCAGCATAGTCCCTCCGGCAGGCAGCTTTTCTTGGCTTCCCGATGAAGTATTTTATAGAGCAATGCTGTCGCGAGTCTGGGGAAGTGTGGCACTTTCTTGAGTGACACACGGACGATGCCCATGCAAAAACTATTGACCAGCAGTTGGCCCGCACTATAATGCAACTCGCCAGGTAAGCGATAGTCCTTTAGCAACGCCTCGCGGCTCAGGCTTCTCTCGTCAATGCCCTTTGCAACGCTCCCGGTTTCGAGCTTCGTCGTTACAGCGACAGCATTCGCCTGCACCTGCGCCACAGGCGCGAAGGGTAGGGAACCGTCATGATGCACGAAAAAATTCTCGGCTATCTTGCCCCGGTGATTGGAGAAGCGACCGCCAAGAACTTGCTGAAACATTACTGCATACAGATGCACATGCCCTTTGACGACATCGCGCCGAGCCGCGTACCTGAGCTGGCCAGCGCCATGCGTCCGATGATGGCCGTCTGGTTGGGGACGGCGGGCGCGCTGCGGGCCTCTGAAGAAATCGCCAGACTGGGCAAAGGAGTCTAAGCAAATGAGCGCAAAATCTCTGGTCAAGCCGTTCGTCTTCTCACTCGTGATTTTTCCGGCGATCTTTGCCGCGGCCATGAGCCTGAAAGGCGCCGCCGCCGGCACCGCCGTGACCTTGACGCTGTTTGCCGCGACCGTGCTGGTCGAGGTCTTCGCCGTGGCGCAGTTCGTCCGCGCCCGCCGGGCGTTTGCGGCGGGCGATCCAGGCTACGTGACCTGGACGCTGATCGTCGTCTTTATGACCGTCCGCCTGGTGGCCGAAGCCCGACTGTTGACGCTCTCGTTCAATCTTCTGCCTGAGTATCACGAGGGCGCTTCTGCGGCGCTGTTCTTTTACATCGTCGTGCTGCGCTACCTCTACACCGCAAGCGATGTGCTATTTGTCGGCGCGCTGCTGACCACTATCCGCTCGTACAAGAGCACGGGGCTGCCCTTCAAGCTGCTGCCCATAGATTACTTCTACGTCGTGGCGCTGTGCGCGCTGCCGGTGGTGACCTTCATCTTCCGCGGCAATCTGATTCGGGCCGCCATCGCCAATCCGGACGGTTACATGATGGTCTACCGGCTGGTGGCCGTTTCGGTGGGCGCGGTCATTGCGTCGCTGTGCATCGTCGTGCGCCGCTACGCCTCGCAGATGGGCGGCGGCGCGGTGGCGCGCGTCTGGAACATGGTCGTCGTAGCGGGCGTGGCGCGCGACGGTTCGTTCCTGGCGCTGGCGTTGCTGTCGGGATGGTCGAAGCCTGCGGCCACGTTCGTCGAGCAGTACCTGCTGTGGACGTTCGCGTGCTGCTGGCTGATGGCGGCGCTCTATCAAGGTGCCATCTTCGCGCGCGCCGCCGAACCCACGGAAGTCGCGCTCGCTGAAACAGTAGCCTAAGGAAAAGCAACCACAGATGAACACAGATGAACACAGATAAGAAGAAAAGATTTCTATCGGTGTTCATCTGTGTTCATCTGTGGTTCCACTTTGCTGTCTGTGCCGGACTGCCGGTATGATGGTGGCGTTTGCACATCATCACACTGGAGGCAGTTATGCTTTACGGCGCCGGCATGTTTTCCACCGATTACGCGATGCGCCCGGACGATCTGGCGCGCGAGCTTGAAGCGCGCGGCTTTGAATCGCTCTGGGTTCCCGAACACACGCACATTCCCGCAAGCCGCCGCACGCCTTACCCCGGCGGCACCGATTTGCCGAAAGAGTACTGGCACACCTATGACCCGTTCGTCGCGCTGACGGCGGCGGCAAGCGTCACCACGAAGCTCAAGGTTGCGACCGGCATCTGTTTGATCATCGAGCGCGATCCCATCACGACGGCCAAAGAGGTCGCCAGTCTCGACCGGCTGTCGAACGGGCGCTTCATCTTCGGCATCGGCGCTGGCTGGAACGCTGAAGAGATGGAAAATCACGGCACCGCCTACAAGACGCGCTTCAGCCTGCTGCGCGAGCGCGTGCTGGCGATGAAAGAGATCTGGACGAAAGAGGAAGCCGAGTTCCACGGGCGCTTCGTCAACTTCGATCCCGTCTGGTCATACCCGAAGCCTGTGCAGAAGCCCCACCCGCCGATCTTCATGGGCGGATTTGCGTCCAAGACGTTTGATTACGTGGCCGAGTTCTGTGACGGCTGGATGCCAATCGGTTATCGCCTGGAGGGGTTGGCTGAAAAGATCGCTGAGTTGCGCCGCCGCGCTGAAGAGGCGGACCGTGACCCGCAGGCGATTTCGATTACCATCTTTGGCGCGAAGCCCGAGCGCGAAGCCCTGGATCAACTCGAAGCCATTGGCGTCGAGCGCGCTATCCTGATGCTGCCGCCTGCCGACCGCGACACCGTCATGCCACTCGTAGACCAGTACGCCGGGCTGATTATCGCTTGATGGCCGTGCCGCTGCCTTCGATGTAAGATTGGCCGTCGCGAATCACCGGCTGGCCGGCGACAATAACGTGATCGATGCCTTCGGGGTATTGCCGCGAATCGCTAAACGTCGCGGTGTCAATCACGCGCGCGGCGTCAAAGACGACCAGGTTCGCCCGTCGGCCCTCGGCGATCACGCCGTGACGTTTCAACTGAAAGGTCTCTGCCGCAAGCCCCGTCATCTTGCGCACCGCTTCCGTAAGTGAAATTTGCTTCTGCTCGCGCACGTAGCGACCGAGGATGCGCGGATACGTCCCGTAAGCGCGCGGGTGCGGTTTGCCGCCGAGCAAGCCGTCGGTGCAGACATTGACGTAAGGCTGCGTGATGATCTTGCGGACAACCTCTTCCGACTGGCTAAAGCTGATCATGCCGACGCCCAGGCGCTCTGCGGCCAGCAAGTCAAACGCAAACTCCATTGCGGCCTCTTCACTGACCTGCTCGGCCTGTTGCGCCAGAGCGGCGGCTTCGGCAAGGTTCTTGCCCACGTATTCAGGGTGATTGCCCGAAGGGATGTCAGAGACGATGATGCCTTCGGGGCCTGACCACTTCCAGAAATTGTCCCAGTGCGCCGGGCTGCGGTCGAACATCTCGCGCCGCATGCGCTGGCGCTCGTCCGCACTGACCAGCCGCGCCAGCGTTGCTTTGACGCCGCCGGCGTGCGCCCACGGCGGCAGCATGGCGCTGAGCATAGTCGAGCCGGCGATGTAAGGATACTGATCGGCAGTCAATCGCAGGCCCGCCACCTGCGCTGCGTGAATCATCTCGAGCACCGTATTGATGCGCGGCCAGTTCTCGCGCCCGGCGATCTTGAAATGCGAGATGTGAGCGCGCACCTGGGCAGACTGGCCGATCTCGATCATCTCGGCCACAGAGTCTTCGATGTAATCGCTCTCGCTGCGCATGTGCGCGACGAAGACGCCGTCGAATTCGGCGACCGCGCGCGCCAGCTCGATCAATTCAGCGGTGTCCGCATAACAACAGGGTGGATAGATCAGGCCGGTTGACAATCCCAGCGCGCCATCGCGCATCGCTTCGCGAATGAGTTGCTGCATGGCGGCGATTTCTTCGACGGTTGCCCGGCGGTCTTCCATGCCCATCACGTAGAGCCGCACCTGACCGTGCGGAATCAAGTAAGCGCAGTCGAGCGAAGGCCGCGCCCGCTCGATGGCCTCAAGGTATTCGGCGACCGTATGCCACTCCCACTCGTGATCGAGGCTGCCGTCAAGGCCGGCGAGCTGCTCGGCCACCTGCCGCCGATCCTCGCGGCGAATGGGCGCGACCGACAAGCCGTCCTGGCCGAAGACTTCAAGCGTGATGCCCTGGCGGACTTTCATCGGCAACTGCGGCTCGGTCAGAACGCGGATGTCCGAGTGACTGTGCGTATCGATGAAGCCGGGCGCGATACTCAAGCCCTGGCAATCGATCTCGTCCGCGCCGTGCAGCGCGCCTGCGGCGTCAATCGCCTGAATGGAGTCACCAAAGATGCCGATGTCGCCAGTTACAGGCGGGCGGCCTGTGCCGTCATAGATTATCCCACGTTTCAAAACCAGGTCTGGAGTCTTCATAACATTCATCCATGTAGCAAGATTCCGCGCGCTCAAGTCTAGCAGAGCCGCCACGCGGCTGCACGAGAACGCGGCCGCCGCCCGGAGCCGATCAAACTTGCCCCGCGACGGCGCTCTAAGCTATTGTCGTCGGTCAGAAAAGGAGAAAAGATGAATCATCGTGTGGCGCTCTACCTGCAAGACAAGCACCCGCTCAGTGAAGCCATCGAGTATGTGCGTTATGCCGAAGCGCGCGGCTTTGAAGCCGTGTGGCAGGCCGAATCGCGACTGGTGCGCGATGCTATTGTGCCGATGGCGGCGTTTGCCGCGACCACCAATCGCATACAGGTTGGCTCTGGCGTCATCAACAACTGGACGCGCAATGCTGCGCTCATCGCTCAGACCTTCTCGACGCTCGACGATCTGGCGCCGGGACGAATTCTCTGCGGGCTGGGCGTCTGGTGGGAACCACTTGCAACCAAAGTCGGCGTCCAGCGCCGCAAGCCGCTACTGGCCATGCGCGAAACCGTCGAAGTCGTTCGGCGACTGCTGGCAATGGAGAAAGTCAGCTTCAAAGGCGAGTTCGTCAACGTCGAAGAAATCGAGATAGACATCGTGCATGGCGACCGCTCGCCCAAGCGCGTGCCGATCTACATCGGCGCGACCGGCATGAAGATGATGGAGCTGTCGGGCGAGATTGCTGACGGTGTGTTGCTCAATTATCTGGTGTCGCCGGCGTACAACCGCGAAGCGATGCAGCATCTCGAAGCCGGCGCAGCGCGCGCGGGTCGCACCGTGGCCGCAATTGACCGCCCGCAACTGGTCGTCTGCTCGCTTGACGAAGACCGGGGCCGCGCGCTCGATAACGCCCGCAAGCTGGTGACGCAGTACCTCGGCCAGCAGCCGCACATCATGAAAGCCAGCGGCGTTAGTCAGGGGTTGCTCGACGAGATCAGCCGCGTATTGACCTGGCCCGCCGAAGAGCATCAGATACGCGAAGCGATGAAGCTCGTCCCCGACGAGGTCGTGCAACTGATAACCGCTTCGGGAACGCCCGACGAATGCCGCGCCAAAGTCGCCGAGTACATCGAAGCCGGCTGCACCTGCCCTGTGCTATACCCGCTCGGCGACGACGTGCGCGCGATGATTGATGCCTTCGCCGTGTCGTAAGCGTGGGCCGTGCAGGCGGCCCGGCGATCACATCAGCTTGATCATCGTCCACAACAACAGCGCGTGCAGCGTCCAGAGGGTCAGCGCGAACGGCAGTTGGAATTTAATCACTCCATACTGATCGCGCATGTTCAGCAGCACCGCCGGGACGATGTTGAAGTTGGCGGCCATCGGCGTCATCAGCGTGCCGCTTGAGCCGGCGGTGAGCGTGATGATGGCGGCCATCGCCGGGTCAACGCCGAACGGCTGGACGATCAACGGCACCAGAACGCCTGACGCAATCACCGGGAAGGCCGCAAACGAATTGCCCATGACGATGGTGAAAAGCGCCATGCCGAGACAGTTGGCCAGCACCAGCAGAAAGAGGTTGTGATCGGGAACGATGGTCTTGATGCCGCCGGCGATCAAGTCGCCGATCTTCGCGGCGGTGAAGATGACGCCGAGCGAGGCGAGCAGTTGCGGCAGGATGTTGACCGCGCCCATCGCGTCGTTGAGGCGGCGGCCTTCGTTCATCATTCGGCGCACGCCGCCGCCCGTCAGCCGCAGGCCCACCGCCATCGCTACGATGCCGCCGAAGCCCAGCCCGATCAGCGCGCCTCTATTGGCGTCGCCGCCGAGCAGCCGAAATACAATGGCAAAGCCGAAGGTTACGAGCGGGATCATCAGCACCGGCAGGAAAAGCCTGTCGCGCAAGCGGTCGGCGTGGCTTTCCTGTTCGGCCTTTGTGGCTTCGTCATAGTCGCCGCGCCGCACGCCGCCGACGCCGTCTATGGCCACCATCAGCAGCACCATCAAGCCGATCAGCCAGTGCGGCAACAGGCTGCCCGCCACGAAGATGACGCCGAGCGTCAGCCAGAAAGTGCCTGTGGCGACGCGGCGCGGATTGCCGCGGTCGCCGAAGGTCATCGCGGCAAAGATGAACAGCACCAGCCCGGCCATCACATAGACCGTGTCGAGACTGAAGACGACGTTGGCAATTGCCGACCACGAGAGCGCGATTGCACAGGTCATACCGACACCGCCTTTCCTTCGAGCGCCGCGTCGCCGTCTGAAGTTGGCGGCGCGGCGGCGGACGCCTCTTTTCGATAACGTCGGTCGAGCCAGTGGAATTGCAGGGCGGCGAGGATAATTGATAACCCAACAATCGGTGTCGTGAACAGCACCAGCCGCCAGACGCTGACTTGATAACCGAGGCCCGCCATCACGCCGAAGACCAGCAGGATGCCCGGCTGCACCGGCGACAGGTTCTGTCCATAAAAGTTGCCGTAGTTTTCAGCGGCGGCGGTCGCCGCTTTAATCTCTTCGACCTTTGCTTCGGGCAGCTCGTCGGCGCTTTGCCGACCCGCTTGCGATTGGGCAGCGCCTAAAGCCATCGGGAAGACCAGCGGGCGGACGAACGGCGGATGGCCATTGAGCCGCACGCCCATGATGCCGTGCAGCACGCGGAACAACTGATAAACCAGGCTCAACCGCCCGACGGTCGCGGCGCGAATTCGCTGAATCCATCGCGCCGATTGCTCTTGCAAGCCGTAGCGCTCGGCAAGGCCGATGGCCGGCAGCGTCAGCATAAATAGCGTCATCAGACGGTTGTCAACAAAGGCGCGGCCCAGCATGTTGATGATGCCTTCTTTGCCCGGCTGCGTCAGATAAGGCAGGCCCTCAAAGAAGCCGGCGCTCGAAAACAGCGGGATGCCGGCGAGCAATCCCGTAACCAGCGCCGCGACGACCACGACCAGCGTCGTGCGCAGCTTGAGCGCCAGGCCGATGACAACAATAGCGATGCCTAATAGCTTGAACCATTCCGGCATAAGTCCTCCTCCGACTTCGGTCTCGATCCTGATTGCGATAATTGGTCTCGATCTTGAATGTGATAAGTGACCGCCGAGCGGCTCAACCCTATGCGCCCAGCAAGCGCTTGATCTGTTGCTTGTCCGCCGCGACGCGCAGGGGACGATTGGCGAAGCTGCCGGTGATGGCTTGCGGCTCGCCTTCACGATCAATTGCCAGCTTGCCTGTGTGATAGGCGACGGTGTAGCTCGGGTCTTTCAACAGGTTGCCGGTCAACACCGCCGCTACGTCGTCAGTTGTTTTGATTACACCTGCCGCGACCAGCTTCTTGATGCCGGCGAGCGTCGCCGCCGAAGCCGGCTCACAGCCGACGCCGTCACGCCCGATCATCGCTTTGGCGTCGGCAATCTCCTGCTCGCTGACGCGCTCGACGACGCCACCGGTGCGCTCGATGGCGCGCAGCGCTTTCTTCCACGACACTGGGTTGCCAATGCGAATGGCGGTCGCCAGGGTCGCAGGCTGCGGTTGCGAGCGGAACGTTGCGTGATCGGCTGATGCGAACAGCTCATAAAAAGGCGAAGCGCCTTCGGCCTGAATGATGGCCAGACGGGGCACCCGCTCGATGAAGCCGAGCGCCGCCAGCTCATCAATCGCTTTGCCAAACGCCGACGAATTGCCGAGGTTGCCGCCGGGCAGGACGATCCAATCAGGCGATTGCCAGTCGCACTGCTCGAACAATTCGATGGCGATGGCCTTCTGGCCTTCGAGCCGAAACGGATTGATCGAGTTGAGCAGATAGATGTCTGTCTCTTTGGCAATCTCGCGGACAATGCGCATGGCGTCATCAAAATTACCTTCAATCTCGATGACCGTCGCATTGTATTCGAGCGCCTGCGAGAGCTTGCCGTAAGCGACCTGACCGGCGGGAATGAAGACCAGCGCCCGCAAGCCTGCGCGCGCCGCGTAAGCCGCCATCGAAGCCGAAGTGTTGCCGGTCGAGGCGCAGGCCACCGCCGTCGCGCCAAGACGGACGGCCTGGGTCACGCCGGTCGTCATGCCGTTATCTTTAAACGACCCCGTAGGGTTCATGCCTTGATGCTTCAATCGCAGGCTCTTTAATCCTGCATACTCAGCCGAGCGTGGCGCCGTATAAAGCGGCGTATTGCCTTCGGCCAGTGTGACAATCTGCGCCGGGTCGTCAATGAAGGGCAATAGCTCGCGGAAGCGCCAGACGCCGCTGCGCTCGATGGCATCATTCGCCATGCGGCGCTCGCGGAAGCGCGCTCGCATCTCGGCAACGCCGGCCGGCAAACGGAAATCATAAGCGACATCGAGCAGGCCGCCACAATGTGTACAAGTATAAAGTCGCTCGGTTGCTTTGTAGGTTGCCGCGCAATGCGCTTCGATGCAGCGCAAGCGCGCCGTTGAATGTGTATCGCTCATCGCAGGAAGGGTAGCAGAGGGAAGGGGCTAGGGACTAGGGGCTAGGATAAAGAGGCACTATTTGGTCTCAACACTGGCTGGTTTTAGACGCTGGCTTTCGCTCACACCCCTAGCCCCTAGTCCCTAGTCCCTACTCTTCCGGCGCGTTATCGTTCCACAATTGTTGCCAGCCTTCGCTTGGCTCGACGAGCTTGAGTCCGACCTTGTGCTCGCCGCCATCGCGCCAGACGGCTTCAACGATGGCCGTGACGTCAAAATCGTATGACGGCACGCTGACTTTCAGCACGGTGCCCGGCTCGATGTCGCGCCCGGTGTGCAGGCGCAGGCCCGATGGACTGATCTCTTCGATAGTCATCTCTTCAGCAAATGGCGCAAGGTGCGTGGTGTTGCCCTCGACGCGCGCTTTGATGGCGACCTGGGCGCGCCGTTCCGAGCGGCGATCTTCGTCGGCGTCCTCGACTTCGCTGGCTTCGGCCAGCAGATCGTCGTAGCAGGCGGTGCAGACCTGGCGGTAGCCAAGCTGCGCAAGGGCGGCGAGTTCCTGCACGCGCGTGATGTTTACGAGATGGCTGGTCTTTTCATTGCATCGGTCGCATAGGCCCGACATACGACAAGCGCTCCTTATGCTTGGCCAGAGTGGCGAGGTGTGGTGCGATGGTTCGGCATCGAATCCCTTCGTCTCAACCTGAAAAAAGATGCGCCCAGTATATGCAGAATCTCGCCGGGACTCAACAAGAAAATAGCAGGCTGAGAAATTCGTGACCTATACTGCACTCCTTTGTTATGCCGGATTGCAATACATCAGAAGGCAAGTTTAGAGACAGTCCATACCCGCCGCTCAAATCTAGTCTTAGATGGCGTTTGAACTTTCCTGCCGGCGATTAACTGTCTCAAGGCCGCCTTCGACCTGGAGGCGGCATGCCGCCCGGCGGCGGGAAAGGTGGCGGCGGATGCATGCGATCCATCGGTGGCCCTTGATCGGGCGGTTGTGGCATGGGCCGTTCCTGGCGCACAGGCTCGCGCCGCGGCTCTTCTTCCGCAGGGCGCGGCAATGGCTTTGTCCCTTCAGGCTCTTGCATGCTCGGAACCTGTCCTTGCGCTCGCACAGGCTCTGCCGGCCTGGCTTCAGGCGAGCCGCTCGCTTCTGCTTTCGGCGTTTCCTTCGCTGCGGTTTCTTCAGACTGCGGGCGTTGTTCGGCGCTTGTTGCCGGCTTGCTCGCGGCGACCGGTTGAGCGCCGGCATTTGACCCTGTGCGATCTTCGACCGCGCTCGTCGCGCGCTCGCTCGATGGCGCAGGAGCCGTTGCCGGTTCATTCTTCGGAAGGGTGATAGGAGCGGCGCTCGCCTCATCACGTTTTGCGCCGCGTGTAAAAACAAAGACGACGAGCGCCACCGCGACTACCAGAATGGCACCTGCGGCGATGACTTTGGACATGCTGACGTCGCGGTTTGATAGCTCGACGGTCGCTGAACGCCGCTGCGCCGATGTCGCCGGCAGAACGCGGTTCACGCGGCTTTCATTCATTCGCGCCGGCACCGCGCTTTTCAAAGTGGGTGCCGAAGCGCGCATCGGCAGCGGAGCGGGTTTCTCTGCCGCCGGCGCAAAAGTCGCGGGCGTAGAAGCGAGGACATTAGTCGAAGCGCCGCGCAAGGCCGCGGGGCCGCCCGACGTGTTGATCTCTGTGCGGAGCAATGGCGACGGCGTTCTCGCCGCCTCGGGTTGGCTCGGGCGCGTCGCCTCGCGCAACCTTTCGCGCATCTCGGCGGCGCTCGCCAGGCGCTGGTTCTTGTTCAAAGCCATGCCCTGCATGATGACATCGCTCACGCGAGCCATTACCTTCGCGTTCACTTCAGCGGCAGGAGCGAGCGGGTCGGGCTGTCCATCCAAGACCGCCGAAGCGCGGGTCAATGCGTCAACCGGCTTCTGGGCGGTTAGCAGGTGATAAAGCGTCGCGGCCAGCGCATAGATGTCGCTGCGCACATCCGTGCCTGAACCTTGAATCTGTTCGAGCGGCGCATAGCTCGGCGTGTAACCAAAGATACTTGAGTTCGAATCGCTACAGGTCATCTCGACGGTCTTGCCTTTGGCCAGGCCGAAGTCGAGCAGGACGATCTGATTCCTCACCGTCAGCTTCAAATTTTGCGGCTTGATATCGCGGTGAATGATCGGCGGCTCTTGCGCGTGCAAGTAATCGAGCGCGTCGAGCAACTGGTCAGCCCATTGCAGCACGTCGGCCACCGGCGGCGGGTCTATGCTGGCATCGAGCATGTCGTACAGGTCATCGCCGGGGATGTATTCCATGACGAGAAACTGACCGTTGTCGGCGAAGTGGTCAATCACTTTCGGCAGCGCCGTGTGGCGCAACCCGGCAAGCAAGCGGGCCTCGCGCTCGAACGCTGCCAGCAACGTCGTGTCCGAAAAGAAGGTCTCTTTCAAGGCGACGGTGTTGCCGAGCCGCTGATCGCGCGCCAGATAAACGGCGCCCATGCCGCCCTCGCCAATCGGCTTGAGAATTTCATAGCGGCCTTGCAGTACGCTTCCGGTTTCAAGCATCTTCAGCACCTTCCAAATTGAGCGGGGCTCCGAGGCGAGTGTAATTCAACACCCCTATAGAGTGAATACAAATCTTCCACTGCCCGGCAGAGCGGATAAGGCCGGCAAATTATGATGAAAATGTTGCGATTATTGACAGCGTCCACGGTCTATGGGAAAATCCCGGTTGCCTCAGTTCCGATAAAACAGCAAGAACGAGCCAGCAGGTTGTCCCGGTAAGTCGGTTGATTGGTCACTAATCCCTCACCTTCGGCCTTTCGCGTTGATTCACTCGTGCTTTGAATCATCGGCCTGCAATTCGTCCGTCCCGATTACGAACCAGTGTCCCCGTGCGGCGCGTGTCGCGCCTCGGAAACTTCATAGAGGAGATTCGCTTGATGAAACATTCGATCTTAAAGCCTGCGGCTCAGGTTTTCGCACTACTACTGGCTCTGTTGTTTGCTGCCAACATCGGCACGGCGACGACGGCGGTGATGCTCACGGACGAAGAGTTGATTGCTTCGTCGCGCGTCATCCTGATCGGCGATGTGCAATCAGTCAAAGCCCAATGGGATGCCGATCACCAGACCATTAACACCTACGTCAAAGTCAACGTCACCCGTTTGCTCAAGGGCCAGTTGCAGAATCAGACCATCGTCTTCAAACAGCTTGGCGGGCGCGTCGGCGACGAAGCGACAGTGATCTTTGGCGCGCCCGAATACAGCGTCGGGCAGCACCTGCTGCTCTTTTTGGACACGCGGCAGGACGGCACGTTGCGCGTCGCTCACCTGTTTCAAGGTAAGTATGATGTTATTGACGCCGCCGGCCAATTGCGCGTCAAGCGCCAGGTCAGCCGCGATGACGTCAACATTCTCGGCGTCACCCAGGCCCCGAACATCACCAACGACGCGCCGCTTGCACGCTTCACAAAGAAAGTCAAGCGCGTGCTGCGCGATTACGCCGATACGGTGGCGGCCTATGAGGTTCAGCACGCTGCCACGCCGATTGTCGAGGTGCCTGCCGAGTACGTTGACGCCGCCGACCAGGCTGCCGGCGACGTGTCGGCGCAATACACCTTCTTAGGCAGCTATCGCTGGTTCGAGCCGGATTCGAATCAGCCGGTCACCTTCCGTGTCAACTCGTCGGGCGCGCCGACGGCTTCAGGCGGCGTCACCGAGATCAATCAAGCATTCGCCGCGTGGACGGCGGTGCAGACAACGGCGCTGACTTTGCAAAACATCGGCTCGACGACTGCCGTTGGCTTTCAGCAAGATGGCGTTTCGGCTCTGTCATTCAATGATCCGCTCGATCAGATGAGCGACCCGGTCGGTTGCAGCGGCACGCTGGCCCTCGGCGGCGTTACCAGCGCCGGCGGCGGGTCGCGCATCATCGGCGGCCAGTCGTTCTCGCACATCTTTGAAGGCGATGTCGTCTTCAACCGCAACTTCTCATGCTTCCTCGGCATTTCGGCGAACCTTGCCGAAGTCGCCACGCACGAGATTGGTCACGCTATCGGCTTCGGTCACAGTGCCGACGCCAATGCGATTATGTATGCCACGGCGCATGGCGGCGGGCGCGGCGCAACGCTCGGCACAGACGACATCGCCGCCGTGACCTTCCTTTATCCCGGCTCGAAGGGCGGAACAAGCGGCACCAACAGTTCGGCGTTTGAGTGGCAATTGCTGCCGTTCTCGATGACAACGGGTCAGACGGCGAGCGTGCAGGTGACGTTCCGCAACACGGGGACGACGACCTGGGTGCCGGGGACGTATTATCTCGGCTCGCAGAATCCGCAAGACAATACGACCTGGGGTGTCAATCGCGTTAACCTGCCCTTTGCCGTCGCACCCGGCGCGGGCGTGATCTTCACTTTC
>JBJMGU010000270.1:0-21230 GCA_045807765.1 Blastocatellia bacterium | reverse complement strand
CGCCAGCCGCTTCAAATGCCATTATTAAACCATACAACACATAATCACTGCCCCACACTTGGAACTGATTGCGGAACTGATTGCGGAAACAGCAACAGCAAAGGAAACAAACAACTCAGATACGTTATCAGACGGTTGTCGCTAGCAGTCGTGCTTGGGGGGGTTGTAATGATGCCTCTAGCAGGAGCCCGCTTACCTTTGGCTTCCGCTTCGCCGCCCTCGTTTAGTAGGCAAGTGTCACCAAACCTCTCCGCCTTAATTGATGGGTTGCAAAGCAAGTACTCGCGGATGCAGGGGCTCGCGGCGGATTTTACGCAGATTTATTTCGGCGGCGACGGACGCGCGCTTCAAGAGTCCGGACATCTCATTCTCAAAAGACCGGCGCGAGCCCGTTGGGAGTACACGCAACCCGAAAGAAAGCTGTTTCTCTCCGACGGCAAGCAGATTTATTTCTACGTCCTCGGCGAGAAGCAGGCGACTGTCACCTCCGTCAAAGCCTCCGCCGATCCACAGATTCCCTTTCTCTTTCTCTTAGGGCGTGGGAACCTACGGCGTGATTTTCAGCGCATTGAGCTGGCCGCGAATGAACATCCTGTCGATGCCGGCAACCTTGTCCTGCGGCTCGTTCCGAAACGCGCCCCGGATGAATTCAAGCAACTCCTTATCGAAGTGTCGCCTACTTCCCTCGCCGTCCGCCGCATGGTGATCTTCGAGCGCAATGGTGCCCGCATGGACTTCACCCTCTCGAATATCCGTGAGAATGTCGTCGCTCCCGAAAGCGATTTTCGCTTCACGCCGCCGCCGGGCGTGACGATTCGCAAGGCACTATAATAAGTCTGATGGGTTAGCCGCTTCGGTCAGTTCTTTGAAGGGGCGGCTCTCTGCGCTACAGCCGCCAACGGGAGAATCTCGCTTCATTGGGTTTTAAGACTGTAGACCTCTATGGTCATGTCTTGAAGCTCGTCAGGGTTGGGGATAGGTTCAAAGGAAAGGTCAAGCCGCGCCGATTGCCCTGGGCCGAGCGGCTCGCGCAGCGTCGGGATGACCGTGATGATCTTTTCTTTGACTACCTGCGCATTCATATCTATCGCGGCCATACGCATCTGGAGCCCATTTATCGTTTTATTGCCAGCGTTCTCCAATGTAAAGATGAATCGTCCATAAAAGACGTTCAGCCGCTCGCCCTTGCGCTTCTCAATGCCGCTCACTTTCACCGAACCGCTGTAGGAATCGAACTCCGACGATCCGGCGCGGGCAAATTCCAACGGCGCCTGCTTCTTGCTCATCGAAGTCACGATGACGACCAGCGCAATCACGGCGAGAACCGCGATGCCGCTCATCAGCATGATCATTCGCGAACGATCTTTCTCTACCTTCCCAACCGGTTGCTCAAACATTTCGTTCCTCTTCCAATTGTCGCCGGTGACCGGCAATCAGGCGCTGATCGTCATCCGGTCGATCAAGAGCGTCGGCGCGGCGACACTGCCGCGAAAGTCCAGGTCATTGCCGATCATTTCGATGCCGCGCAGCATCTCTTTAAGATTACCGGCTACCGTTACTCCCTGCACCGCAAATGTCAGCTCGCCGTCTTCGATCCACAACCCGCCCGCCGAACGTGAATAATCGCCGGTGACGATGTTGACGCCCTGGCCGATCATCTCGGTCAGGTACAATCCGCGGCGAACCGACTTGATAATCTCTGCGGGACGGTGGGCGCCCGCTTCGACATACAGGTTGCCGGCATCTACCGTCGGCGCTCCGACCAGTCCCCTTGCCGCATTGCCGGTTGATTGCAGCCCGAGCTTGCGCGCCGTATAGCTATTCAGTAAGTAAGACTCCAGTCGCCCTTGCCGAATCAAGGCCGTGCGCCGCGTCGGCAGTCCTTCGCCATCGAAGGGTCGCGAGCCGAGCCCGCCCCGCATCCTTCCATCATCAACCACAGTCAATTGCCGGCTGGCGACATCTTCCCCAAGCTGTCCTACCAGAAAGCTCGCCCGACGGAAGATCGATTCGCCTGAAACCGCCTCGAAGAGATTTCCCAAGAGGCTTGCCGCCATGCTCGGATCGAAGACGACCGGCACCGTTTGTGTCGGCACGCTGCGGCCATTCAATTTGCGCAAGGTACGCTGCGCGGCTTTGCGCCCAATCTCTTCAGGCTCGGTCATGTCTTTGAGCCGCCGCCGCGCGTCGTACCAGTAATCCCTCTGCATTCGTCCCTGGTCATCAACCGCCACCGGCACGGTCGCCAAACTGATCAACGTCCCTTCGTATTCGCCCGCAAAACCAAGCGAATTGGCCAGGACTACCGTGCCGCGCGCCGCTTCCAGGCCACCGCCATCAAAGTTGACGATACGCTCGCTGTAGGCTTGAGCCGCACGCTCTGCGGCGAGCGCCATCTCAATCTTCTCTTCGGTGGTTAATTGCTCGACGGCTTCATCGTAGATATCCAGGTCGGGCCATTCGCGAGCAAAATCGCCGGCTTCCGGCAATCCTGCGCTCTCGTCCACAGACGCCGCCCGCGCCAGTTCGATGGCTTCATCAACCAGCCCCAATACCGCGTCCCTGGAAAAATCCGAGCAAGACACCGAAGCCTGTTGTCCATCAATGAGAACCCGCAGGCCCAGACCGTGATCTACTGATTCCTTTATCTTCTCGACTTCGCCGAGGCGTACACTGACCTCAAACTCTTTGCGCCGCCTCATCACCACTTCGGCAGCGCTCGCGCCTCGCCTGACCGCTTCTTCGGCCAGTTCCTGCGCCGCCTCTTTCGTCAAATCGAATCGCATCTTTATAGCCAGAGCCGATTGCCGATTGTCGGCGGACGCTTATGCGCGTGTGCCGCCGACCGTCATCTCGCGGATCTTGATCGTCGGCAGGCCAACGCCAACTGGAATCATCTGGCCTTCCTTGCCGCACATGCCGACGCCCAGGTCGAGCTCCAGGTCATTGCCGACCGCGCTGACATGCTTGAGCGCTTCCGGGCCATTCCCCCTGAGCGTCGCGCCACGCACAGGCGCCGTCACCTTGCCGTCTTCAATCAGATAAGCCTCGGATGCAGAGAAGGCAAACTCACCGTTCGTGATATCAACCTGGCCGCCGCCGAATTGCACGGCGTATAGCCCGCGCTTCACCGAACGGATAATCTCTTGCGGGTCGCTGTCGCCCGCCAGCATGAAGGTGTTGGTCATGCGCGGCAGCGGAATGTGCTTGTAGCTCTGTCGTCGCCCGTTGCCGGTTGCCGCATTGCCCATCAACTCGGCGTTAAGATGGTCGCTCAGATAGCTGCGCAAAATGCCGTTTTCGATCAACACTGTGCGCTCAGTCGGCTGCCCCTCATCATCAATGTTGAGAGAGCCGCGCCGCCCTGGAAGCGTGCCATCATCAACCACTGTACATAATTCAGAAGCGACGCGCTCGCCCAGCCGGTCCGTGAATGCCGAAGAGCCTTTGCGGTTGAAATCCGACTCCAGCCCGTGGCCAACCGCTTCATGCAGCAGAATCCCCGGCCAGCCCGGTCCCAGCACGACTTCCATCGTTCCCGCAGGGGCCGGCACCGCTTCGAGCTGAATGATCGCCTGCGCCGCGACCGTCTGCGCCATTGCCTGAGGCGTCAACGCGCCTTCGAAGAATTCGATGCCGACGCGCCCACCACCGCCGCCACGCCCCGCCTGACGGTTGCCGTCGTCGTCGGCAATGCAGGTCATCCCCATGCGCGCCAGCGGTTGCACGTCACCGACCAGCCGCCCGTCGGAGGTCGCGATCATCACGTACTTCATCTCGTCGTGGACGCCAACCTGCACCTCGCGAATGCGCCGGTCAAAAGCCCGCGCCGCTTCATCGGCCTGCCTGAGCAGATCAATCTTGCGGCCCAGCTCGACTGATGAGAGCGGCGATTGGACGTCGTAGAGGTCGTGAGCCATCGGCGTTACGTTGATGCCGATCTGTTCATTCGTCCCCGTGCTGCGGGCGATGAAGCTCGCCGTCAGCGCCGCCTGGCGTATTGTGTCAAAGGCAATCTCCGCCGTATAGGCATAGCCGGTCTTCTCGCCGGCGATGACACGCACGCCGACACCCTGAGCAACAGATCGGGCGGTCGACTTGATGATGCGCTCTTCGAGCGCGACGCTGTTGTTGACGCGGTATTCGAAATAGAGATCGGCGTAATCGCCGCCACGAGCCAGCGCCGTCGCCAGCAGATCTTCGATCTGCCCGACGGTCAGCCCAAAGCGCGAGAGGAAAAAGCGGATCGCATCGTTGGTCATCGGTTATTCGCAGTGGTCATTTGTCCCTCGCCCTTCCAGTAACCAGAGACAACGGACAAACGACGCTGGCGTCAGCCGGTTTAAGGCTTGTCGCCCAGATGAACCGCGGCGACGCCACCAAAAAGATTGTAATAGGTGACGCCCGAAAAACCAACCGCACGCATCATCACCGCCAGTCGCTGCTGGTCGGGGAATTGCTGCACCGATTCGGGAAGGTATTGATAGGCGAATGATGAGCCGCTGATGGCGTTGCCAATGCGCGGCAGAATCTTCAAAAAATAAAATTGAAAGAGCTGTCGGAAGACCGGCACCACAGGCCGCGAGCATTCCAGCACCGCTGCCCGCCCGCCCGGCTTGAGCAGGCGGAAGATTTCTTGCAACCCGCCTTCAACGCTCTCAAGATTTCGCAGGCCGAAGCCGACCGTCACCACATCGAAAGACGCATCGGCAAACGGCACACGCAAGGCGTCGGCTTCAATAATTGATACGGCGTGCGCCGATGCTTTCACTTTCGGCAGACTGATCTGCAACATCGGGTGGCAGAAATCAACGCCGCAGGTTTCAGCCAGCCGCCCGAGCTCAAAAGCCAGATCACCTGTGCCACAACAGAGGTCGAGGGCTATCGCCTGCGGGCTCTGTAAGCGGTCAGCCACACGCTTGAGCACAGATCGCCGCCAGCGTTTATCGATATTCAGCGAGAGGGCGTGATTGAGGAGATCGTAGCGCGGCGCAATCTCCGCGAACATCTGTCGGACACGCGCCGCTTTGCCCGACGCCTCTGGTTTGGCCTCTGATTTGGAAGGTTGAGATTGAGTCATTGGTCATCGGCCACTCGCCATCTTCTGCCGATGACAAATGACAACAGAGATCGCCTCCTGCGCGGTCAACGCACTATCGTCACCGTGCCGAGTTGCTTCGCATCGGCCTCAAGCCTGGCAGCAGGGCCACCGATGGCGACGACCATGCCGTTTGGCTTCAGGTATTCGCGCGCCGCCGCCTGGATGTCGCCCGGCGTCACCGCGTTAACCCTGTCGGCGTAACGCAGCAGATAGTCACGTCCCAGCCCGTAGCTTTCGATGTCGAGAATGACGTCACCGAGCGCGGCGCTGTTGCGCAGGCGCTCGCCCATCGTCGCGATCATGCGAGACTTCGCCGCCTCGACCTGTTCGAGCGACGGCGGCGCAGCTTGCAGGCGTGCCATAAGCCGGGTCACGCTTTTGACGTTTTCAATCAGCTTGTCAGCCGGCCCATTCACCTCGACGAATAACGGCCCCGCAAGCACGCGGGCCTCTGCCTTTGCCGTCGCGCCGAGGTTGGCCTGCGCCAGAAGCTGATTGAAGATGTCAACCGCCATCAGCGCGGCGAAGTAATCCGGGGCACGGCGCGACACGCCGGTCAGTGTCAATAACGCATGGCCTTCGGAGGCTTCCGAGCGATCTGCCAGCAGAACGCGATTCGCGGTCGCCGCTTCCGAGCGACGAAAATTCGGCGGCACCACATCGCCTTTCTTCCAGGCCCCAAGGCGGGCGCGCGCCAACCGTGTCACCTGCTCGGCGGCGGCATCGCCTTCGACCAGCAGCTGGGCGTTATTGGCGATGTAAAAGCGCGAGTAGAAGTTGAGCAGGTCAGCCCGCCCGATCTGCGCCAGCGACTCGGCGGTGCCGGCAAGCGGTCGGCCATAAGGGTGGCTGCCATAAACCGCCTCAAGCGCCTTGCGCCGCAGCCATTCGTTTCGATCAGCCGATTCCTCCTTGACCGCATTGATGCGCTGAGCTTTCAGCGCATCAAGCTCTTTCTGATCGAACGCCGGCGCAACCAGCAAGCGACTCAACAGGTCAAACATGCCGTCGAGATCATTGGGCGGGCCGCTGATCGCAATGTCTGTGCTATCCCAGCCGACCGTCACTCTGACGGTGAGTCCGAGCTGCTCGACCGTCTCGCTGACGTTTTTCGCCGCCAGGCCGCCGCCGCCCCGCAGCAACATTCCCGCCGTAAGGTCTGCGAGCCCGGCTTTGCCCGCCAGGTCGAACAGACCGCCGCTGTTAATTCGCATGTGCAGGGTCACACTGCCGCTGCCGGGCTGCTCAAGAACGATCAATTGAAGCCCATTGAGCAACGAATCCCGTTTGGCAATCGGCAGGACGAATGGCGATGACGGCGCCGGCTGACTTCCCTGCCCTGAAGGCTTCTCTGCGGCTCGCCATGAGCTGGATAAGAACAGACCGAGAACCACCGACGCCACAACTGCAAACTTCCGCTTCAGCAAAGAAACCTCCAACTTGTGCCCTTAAGATTTTGCATTTGAGTGTAGCGATGAACTATAGAGACCGTCAACCATCTATGCTATACTCGCCCCTGTTGCCCCCTGCCGAAGTCGGTGATCACTATGGATCGATTACCTGCTTCCGTTGCCCTGATTTAACCACTAGGAGTATGAGGCGACGGCGCGAGCCGGTCGTCCGCCGGCGGCCCTCGCAGACGAATCACCGGAGACCGAGAACCCATGTACTGCCCGACTTGCTCGACTCAAGCTGTTGAAGGGGCAAAATTCTGCAAGACCTGCGGAATGAATCTCAACGTCGTGACGCAGGCGCTTAACGGCGAGGTCATGGTGACTGACCCGCTGCGCGACCGCGAATTCAAGCGCGCCCGCAAGCAGGTCAGCGACGGCATTCACGGCGTCTCTGTCGGCACGGCCCTGCTGGTTGCCGCCATGCTGCCCTATATTCTCAACAAGACGGTCGGGCTGCCATTGAATAATTACTTGATGGCACTGGCGCTGGTCTTTGCGCTGGCCGGCATCATCAAGCTCTTCCGCAGCGTCGGCAGCATCATTGACGCAAAAGTCGGTCAAAAACTCCTCGACTCAAACCTTCAGCCACGCGCCACCGGCAACCTGAGTGCGGTATCGGGGTCTGCGGGGCTGGCGCCTCCGAAATCGAGCCAGCGCTTGCCCCAGGAAGCCAACCGCAACGGGGTGTCGGCGCCGGCAAACACGCGGCCCGTGAGCCTGGAGGCGGCTGCGGAATTGAAGCTCGCCGAGCGCAACCCGCAACTCCCCCCTCTGCCGACCGGCACACTCGACGAAGCTCTGTTACGCCAGGGCACCGGACGCATCAACCGCGAGCGCTCAACGCCGCTGCGCCGTCTTGAAAAAGACGACGACCTGATGTCGAAACTCCGCAATTAGAACTCCGCAATTAGGACTCGCCGGCTTCGCGACCTGCAAAGCCGCCACCATCACCATCGACCAGTGGTTCAACTGTCCATCTCAGCAAGAATAAGAACACCAATATAGGAAACGTTATCAGACGGATGTTGATCGGATGTTGATCGGCGCGCAATCCCACCTGATACTTGCAGTGATTGCGATTCGCTCGATTTACCTTGATTTGATCGCCGTCCAGTAGCGGTCAAAGGTCGAGATGGCGCCGCCGACTTCCTGGATCAATTCACAGCGCTCAAGCGTCTCGCGCGGCGGGTAGGCCGCTTCGTTGGCTAAGAGCTCGGGCCGAATGTAAGCCCGCGCCGCCAGGTTCGGCGATGAATACCCTGTCCCGTTGGCGATGTCGGCTGCCGTCTTCGCCTCCATCACATAGTTGATAAAGGCGACCGCCAGCGCCCGATTCTTCGCCAGCCGCGGAATGCAGAGATTGTCTACGAACATCGTGCAGCCTTCCTTGGGGATGACGTAGCCGATGTTATTATTTTCCGCCATCGCCTTGGCGATCTGCCCGCTGTAGGCTTGAGCGATCCACACGTCGCCCGACAGCAGCAGTTGATCGAAGCCGCCGCTGTCATACGCCTTCAACAAAGGCTTCTGCTGCATCAGCAAATCCGCCGCCGCGGCGATGTCTTGCGGCTCTGTGTCGTTGAGCGATTTTCCCAGAGACTTCAAAGCCGCGCCGAAGGTTTCGCGGACGTCATCGAGCATCGCTAGCCGGTCTTTGTAATGCGCATCCCAGAGCGCTGACCAGCTCTCTATCGGCCCGGCGACTTGATCTTTGCGGTATGCGATCCCCGTCGTCCCCCACATGTAAGGAATTGAGAATTGATTTGCCGGGTCATAAGCCAGGCCGACAAATTGCGGATCGAGGTTCGAGAAGTTGGTCAACGGATCTCGGTCAATCTCTTCAATCAAGCCCTGACCTTTGAGAATCGTCACCATGTAATCGCTGGGCACAACGAGGTCGAAAGTCGCGCCGCCCGATTGCAGCTTGGCCAGCAGCGCCTCGTTGGAATCGTATAGCTCGACGTTGATCTTCGCATCGTAACGCCGCTCAAACTCGGCAATCACGTTGTCGGGCAGGTAGTTCGACCAGATGTAGATGTTCAGCTCGCCGCCCCTGGCATTGTGCCCCTGACCGCCGAGCGCGAAGATCACCAGCAACAGCGCCGCGATGGCGCCAGAGGCCATCGTCCAGCGCGTTTTACGCCCCGTCGCCAGCCGGTCGGAAATCACGACCAGCAGGATCGTCACCGCCAGTAAAACAGTTGAGATGGCATTGATCTCCGGCGTCACGCCGGTCTTGACCATCGAGTAGATTTTCAGCGGCAAGGTCGCCGTCCCCGGCCCTGCGACGAAGCTGGTAATCACAAAATCATCAAGCGACAGGGTGAAGACCAGCAAAGCTGCCGACACGATGGCCGGCAGCAATAGCGGCAACGTGACCTTCGTGAAGGTTTGCCAGGGGGTTGCGCCGAGATCCATCGCCGCTTCTTCAAGCGTCGCATTCAGTCCCGCCGCGCGCGCCCGCACAATGAAGATCACATATGAGATTGAGAAGGCAACGTGCGCCGCCACAATCGTGCTGACGCCGAACGCCCAACCGATTGCTCCGAACAGCGCGGCGGTAGAAAAGCCGATGACAATTTCGGGGATGATTACCGGCAGCACGGTCAGCGCCTCAGTCGCGCGCCGCAAACGCACGCGGTAACGCGCCAGAGCGAGCGCCGCGGCGGTGCCGATGATCGTTGCCAACAGCGTCGTTATCAGCCCAACCATCAGGCTCATTCGCAGCGCGGCGATCAGCTCAGCGTCCTGCCATGCGAGTTGATACCACTTCCAGGTGAAGCCGCGCCAGACGGTGCTGAAGCGCGAGCTGTTGAATGAGAGCCCGACGAGGACGAGGATGGGCGCGTAGAGGAAGAGGTAGGTCAGGCCCGTGACCAGCGACAGCGGGCGCGGCAACCGGCGTTGGCGATTCGATGAGCCCACGGCGAATCACTATCATTGACCATGGCGCATTCGTCAAGCGAACGATTAACCCTAACGACCAAAGGGCTGAAGTTTGACACTCGCGAGAGCCGCGCACTAGAATGTTGTGGCCGTTGAATACAAGGAGAACGAGCATTGACGATACCGGGAGGTTTTCTCTTTTCGTTGCTGCAACCCGCGCCGACGCCTCGCAGTTCTCTACTTGAGTTGCTCTTGCGCGCCAGCCCCATTGCCAAAGCGGTGCTTATCCTCCTGGTGCTTTTCTCGATCTATTCATGGGCAATTATCATCACCAAATGGCTGTGGTTGCGGCGCGCCGAGAAGGCGACGGGGAGTTTTTTGGCGCGCTTTCGCGGCGGCGCCAAGCTCTCAGATCTTTATGGTGAAGCGGAGAACAATGAAAGCCCGATCGCTCGGGTCTTCCTCGCCGGCTATGATGAGATTACCGGGCAATTGGATGAGTCGGGCGGCCAGGTGCGCAGCCTCGAGGCGCTGAGCCGTGTGCTGCAATCTGAGACCATCGCCCAGGTTAGCCGGATGGAACGCAGTTTAAGCTGGCTGGCGACAACCGCAAACGCCTCGCCGTTCATCGGACTGTTCGGCACAGTCGTCGGTATCATCATTGCGTTTCAGGGACTCAGCACGGCGGCGGGCTCTTCGATACAGGCCGTTGCGCCGGGCATCGCCGAAGCCCTGATCGCGACTGCCGCCGGCATTGCCGCGGCGGTGCCCGCGGCGATCTTTTATAATCAATTTCTCAATCGCGTCAAAACCCTCACGGCTTCGCTTGACCGCTTCTCGCTCGAACTGCTGAACCTGGTCGAGCGCCATTACGCTAAAGCGAAGCTGTAAGGCCGCAAACGATCAGAGCAGAATGGCTTTTACTGACAGTCGAGGACGCACGCAGACATCGCTTTCCGAGATCAACGTCACGCCCCTGGTTGACGTGATGCTGGTGCTGTTGGTGATCTTCATGGTCACCGCGCCTATCCTGCAAACCGGCATCGAAGTCAACCTGCCGAAAACCCGCGAGAGCCGCGCCGAACAGCCTAAGCTCAAATCGGTCGTCGTCAGCATTGATAAAGACGGCAACATCTACCTCAGCACCCAAAGCGAAGCCAGGCAGGTCAACGTCAACGATCTGCCGGCGCAGCTTGCGGAAAAGCTCGGCGAGGCCGGCGAGCGCAAAGTCTACGTCCGCGCTGACGGCGACACCGCTTATCGCATCGTCGCTTACGTCCTGGACCTTGCCAAACAAGCCGGCGCCGAAGTCAGCCTGGTCACAGAGCCGACGGTGAAGAAGAAGTGAGCGCAAGACGACGCCCACACATTGAATCGGAAAACGGCATGACGCCGCGCCTCGGCGTTGTCATCTCACTTGCCCTACACGTTGTCATCACTATCGCGCTATTGCTTGCCACCTCGCATTGGATGACGACCGAAATCGTCGCCGCGGGGCCGGGTGAAGGCGGCGAAGGCGGCGGCGGCGCGATTGATGTCGGTGTCAGCGACCCTTCGGCGATTCTCGGATTTGCCAAACCTCAACCCATCTCGCCGATCGGCGACCGCGATAACGCCGTCAACAATGCCAACGTCGAGCACAAGCCGCGCGAAGAAGAGACCGAAGACGTCGTTCCGCGCACGGACAAAGAACCGCTCGATCCAAAATCGATTAAGACCGACAAGCCTGTAGTCAATCAAACGGAACGCATCTTTACCGGCAAAGAGGAACGCGGCAAGACCGATTCGTCGACGGCGCAGGTCGGTCGAACCTATGGGACGCCGACGCCGACGATGATCGGCGGCGTCGCCATCGGCTCAGGTAGCGGCAGCGGCACGGGAATGCCGGGAGGCTCTGAATACGGGCGGCGCATTCAGGCCATCTTCAGCCGCAACTACAATCCGCCGCAGGCCGACGCCGCAGCCGTGCAGACCGTCATCATCTCCATTCGCATCACCCGCGACGGCCACATCCTCGATGTCGTCAATGGCCGCGTCAATCCGTCGAGCATTCGCCAGCGGGCGCAGGTGGCGCAAGTCAACTACGCCGCCGAGCGGGCGATCATTGCATCCGACCCGCTGCCGCCTGTGCCTTCAGGGTTCAAGCCCGACGCCAGCACTTTTGAAGTCAATCTTATTTTCCGTTACCCGAAATGATATGCTGTATGCGCGCCGCCGAGCGCACTGGTTCTCTGATTATGCAAACACGATCCCCCAACCTGATCGCAATCGTTCTCGCGCTCACCCTGCTCGCGCCCACTTCGGGCTATGGCCAGCAGGAAGCACCGCCGCCGCAGGAAACGCTGCGCAATCAACTCGGCAACATCATTGTCACACCGGGCAATGGCCCGAACCTGGCGCTCGCAGACTTCGTCGCACGCGCTGCCGGCACAGAGGCAGCGGCGGCGACCTTTAATGAAGTCCTCAAGAACGACCTCGACTTTGCCGCCGTCGCCGGCATCGTCGGCAAGAGCCTCAACCCCAAATCGCTGGTGCCCGATCCGGCATCACTCAAGTTTGAAGAGTGGTCGGCGGACCCGACAAAGGCCGATTACGTCGCCTTCGGCAATTTACAAACCGCCGGTGGCCTGTCTGCCGATTGTTATCTCTACGACATCAAGACGCGGCAACAGCTCATCGCCTCGCGTCACAGCGGCGATGTTCGCCGCATCGCCCACGAATTTGCCGATGAGATCGTCAAGCTGCTCACGGGCCGCGACGGCATCGCCACGTCGAAGATCGCTTTCGTCGGCGGCGAGGTGATCCGCGCCAGCGATTACGACGGCTTCAACGTCCGCACAGTGGCGTCCGACGGCCCGATATTGCGCTTCCCGCAATTCTCACCCGATGGGCGCTATCTCGCCTATGTCAGCTATAAGAGCGGTGTGCCGAACATCGTTGTGCGCACGGCGGACGGCGGCTTGATCGGCGGCACGCACTTCAACTCGACGACGACATCGCCGGCCATCTCGCCGAACGGCCAGCTCGCTTTCAGCTCGGCCATCAGCAACGACGGCTCAATGGAGATTTACGTTTCAAACCTCGATGGTTCGAACCCGCGGCGGCTGACGCGCACCGCCAAAGGCATCAACATCTCACCGCGCTGGAACCCCAAGACCGGACGTGAGATCGCTTACATTTCCAGCCGCGGCGGCGCGCCGCAGGTTTACGTGATGGACGCCAGCGGCGCCAATCAGCGGCCACTGGTTTCTCGCGGCGGCCATGCCGATTCGCCGTCGTGGTCGCCCGATGGCCGCTAAATCGCTTTCACCTACGGCGGCGCCGGCAGCTTTCAGATATTTGTTGCCGATGTCGCCTCCGGTCAGCTTTTGCAATTGACATCGCAGGGCCGCAACGAAAGCCCAACTTGGGCACCCGACAGCCGCCACCTGGCTTATCAGTCGAACCGCACAGGTCGCTGGGAAATCTGGCAGATGCACGTTGACGGCAGCAATCAGCGGCAAGTGAGCCACGGCGGTGGCCGCTTGCCCACCTGGGCAAAATGAGTGATGAGTGATGAGTGATGAGTAAACGGCCTGACTCATCACTCATCACTCATCACTGAGAAAAGAAAGGGGTCTTGATATGGCACTCAGGATTTCACGAATCCTCACGGTTACACTCATTGCAGTCATTCTGGCGCTGGTTGTAGGCTGCGCGAAGCCGAAGGTGCAGGTGCAGGTCTCACGCGACCGCTTGCAACAGGGCGAAGATGTTCGCGTCACATGGCAATCGAAGGACGCCAAGCAGGTGACGCTCAACGGCCAGCAGGTAGACAAGATCGGCTCGAAAGTCTACACGCCCGACAACACGACGACGTTCACCGCCGTCGCCAAGCGCGGCAGCAAAGAAGCGCGCGACAGTAAAGTCGTCGAAGTCTCGGCCCGTCCGGCGGCGCCGACTGTGCGCATCTCGCTCGACCAGGACGCCATCACGCGCGGTCAGAGCACGACACTGCACTGGAATTCGAACAACGCCGACCGCGTCGCCATCAGCGAACTTGGCACGGTGCCGAGCAGCGGCTCGCGCGTCGTCAGCCCCTCACAATCTACGACCTACACGGCGACGGCGACCGGCGTAGGCGGCACCGATACGGCGTCTGCACGGCTGACGGTCACCGAAGAGACGCCTTCGGATTCGCGCCCGCGCACCAACCCGACCAACACGAGCCCGGCCATCGCCACGCTCTTTGGCCAGCAGGTGCAGGCGATCTTCTTCGACTATGACTCGGCGGACATTAAAGCGGAATCGCAAGACCGCTTGCGGCGCGCCGCGGCGTGGCTGACCCAGAGCCCCTTCCGCTCGGTCGCCTTCCGCATCGAAGGCAACTGCGACCCGCGCGGCACTGAAGAATACAACATCGGCCTCGGCGAGCGGCGCGCCCAGGCCGCCAAAGAATTTCTCGTGTCGCTCGGCGTTGACGCGGCGCGCATTCAAACCGTCAGCTACGGCGAGGAGCGCGCCTCGGGCGGAAGCGAAGGCTCGCCTCTGAGCGTGCCGTCGTGGGCGCACGACCGCCGCGATGATTTTATCTACGTCAGCGGCGGCACCCCGCCGCGCAACCCTTAGCAAAGGGATTGTCGTTCGTATAGAGGTGGGCGTAGCCTGCCTCTATATTGTTGCTACCCGTGGCGCAAGCTGATGGCTAGCGCCACACTGATTTTCAGGGGCATTTATGGTATCAAGGATTGCTATTGCATTAATGCTGGCGGTGCTGGCGGTGACCGCTACCGCCGCACCGAGCGGCGATCAGAAAGATCGCGACGCCCAGATCAAGCTGGCGCTCGATGAGTTGAAGAATGAAGTTGTCGTTCTCGGACGCCAGGTGCGCGACATGCAGGCTTCGATGGATCGCAGCGGCGGACAGATGAATGCGCTGATCAACCAGATCGTTGATAACGTCAACGCCATCCGCCAGGCGCAAAGCCGCGTCGCCGAAGGCAGTGTTTCAGCCATCAACCAGACCAACTCGCTTGGCGAACAGTTGAGCGCTACCAACCAGCGCATTGATCGGCTCTCTGAGCAGATGGCCGAATTGAGGCGGCTGGTCGAAAACCTGCCCAAGCTGCCAACCATGACACAGATCACGCCGGGCAACCCCGACCAGCTTTTCGCTGCCGCCTACGGTGATTACTCGCGCGGCAATTACGACCTCGCGATCAGCGAATTCCGCCAGTATGTCGAGACCTATCCGACCAGCGAGATGGCCGATAACGCCCAATACTGGATTGGCGAAGCCTTTTACGCTAAGAAACAACTCGCCGAGGCCATTGCCGAATTTGACAAGGTGATCAACATCTTCTCAAAGGGCGACAAGGTGCCGGCGGCGCGCTTGAAGAAAGGCCTGGCATTAATGGATCAAGGCCAAACGGAAGCGGCGCGCGCCGAGTTCCAGGCCATCATCAAATGGCATCCGCGTAGCAACGAGGCGCAGCTCGCCCGCCAGCAACTAGGGGAGAAATGATGAAGGATGAACGATGAATGATAAATTGGGGAGACAAGTCCCATCGCAATGGGCGCGGTAGGTTTAGGGCAGCCTTAAGGCTACCGCCTGCCCTCCGGCAGTTCATCATTCATCGTTCATCCTTCATCATTTCCTTGCCCTTCTCGGTCAATTTGCAAATAAGCCGCAAGAAATTCGACTTTATTATTGACTCTTCATTCATTTTGACTTAAAGTTGCGGCGTCTAAGCGACGCTTCGCAAAGCCCCTATGCCTACCACCGCCCCGCTTCGAAAGCAGGCTAGCTTATGCCCTGCCCATCTGGGTTATCCGGTCGCATCCTTATTCTCGGCGATGAATCGAAGTCGGTGCGCGCGCTCGAACGCCTGCTGGCGGCATCGGGCTATGCGGCCCGCGCAATCGATTCGTTTGATGCTGCCCACCGCGAAGTTAGCCTGAACGACGTGGCCCTGGTGATCCTTGAGCCTTCGGCGTCGCGGCTGATTGGCGCGGCCTTCGAGCCTTCCGCCGACGATTCTGGCGAAAGCCTGAAGAAGGCCGATTGGGCGCACGCGGCCCTCTCTTTCTGCGAGCAGGTGCGCGTCACAAAGACCCCTGCCGAGTTACCAATCCTGATCATCTCTAAGAGCCTGCGCCCGCAGGATAAGATCGCCGCCTTGCACAGCGGCGTCACAGACTACCTGCATAGACCTTATCAGCGCGCAGAGTTTCTCAGCCGCGTCGGCTTTCATGTCCGCGCCTGGCAGATGGAGCGCGAGCGCCTTGAGCGCTTCCAGCAGTTAAACATCTTAAACGCGGTTTCGTCCGTGCTTGCCGCCTCGCTTGACCCTGACCAGCTCTTGCGCGACACCCTCGCCGTCTTAATCAAACACATGAGGCTGGACGCAGGCATCGTCTACCTGCGCAATGACAACTCGCAAGCCGTCAGCATTGCCGCCGCCGCAGGCTTTGAAGCGAGCGACGAGGTTCGCATGGGGCTCCTGGAGCTGCATGCGCGCACCTCGCCTTTGATGAACGGCACGCCGCTTGTGCTTGAACCGCTGCCCGGCTCGGCACGCAAGGGTTTGGCGGGCGAAATTCTTTCAGATGTCCAGGCCATGATGTGCGGCGCGATCCGCATTAAAGGCAATCCGCTTGGCGCTATTTTTCTGCTCTCCAAAGGCCAGAGCGGCTTTGCCAAACAGAGCGCCGACCTGTTAGCGACGGTCTGCAATCAGATCAGTGTGGCACTTGAAAATGCCCGGCTCTATGTCGAAACCAAGAAGAGTGCCGCACAGCTATCGTTCGTCTATAACCTCGGCAACAACCTGATGACTTCGCTGGAGATGGACGAGTTGATGGGCTACGCCGTCTTCACCGTCGGCAAGAGCCTCGACTGCGACGCCTGCGCGGTTATCGTCAAGTCTTCGGCAGCCGAGTCAACGTTCGCCTCGGCCATCTACGCGCGCTCGCAAAGCGATAAGCAGAACCGCCAGGACTGGTATGACGAAGCGCGCGTCGAACGATACTTTGACAATGCCGATGGCGGCCTACAGCCCGCCGTCGAGGTGCGCGTCGTCGAGCGCTTCCTGCGCGATCCGAAAATCTCCGTTGAGATGAGCGTGCCGCTCATGTTCGATGATCAGCTTCTCGGCTTGCTGATCTGTGCCAGCTCCGCTGCGCGTCCCATCAACGCCGACGATCAGCGCTTACTGGTGGCCGTGGCCCAGCAGTTGAGCCTTGCCATCCGCAACACAGAGCTGTATCGCCGCACTAAAGACACATCGATCAACCTTGCCGTCGAAGTCTCTGAGCGGACTCGCGAGGCCGAAGAGCAGAAGCGCTTTACTGAAAAGATCATCGATTCGCTACCGGTCTCGCTCTACGTCGTTGACCGCGATATGCGCATTGTCGCCTGGAACCGCAACCGCGAGCTTGGCGACAGCGGCATCTCGCGCGATGAGGTGCTAGGCAAAAACGTCTTCCGCGTCCTGTCGCGCCAGCCGCGCCGCGTTCTCGAAGATGAGTTCACCGCCGTCTTCCGCACCGGCGGAATCACCAGCTTCGAGCAGGAATCCTGGTATGAGGGTGAGCGCAAGGTCTGGAAGATTTCGAAAGTGCCGATGCGCGTTGACAACGCCGAAGTTTCGCACATCATCACGGTCGGCGAAGACATCACCGAACAGAAAAAGATGAACGAGGCGGTCATCCATGCTGAAAAGCTGGCTTCGATTGGCCGACTCGCCGCCGGCGTCGTTCACGAAATCAACAACCCGCTGGCGACGATTGCCGCTTGCGCCGAAGCCTTGACGGCGCGCGTTGAAGACATCACAGAATCTGCCGTCCACGACGACTTCAGCGAGTATTTGCAGATCATCCGCGACGAAGCTTTCCGCTGTAAAGCGATCACCAACAGCCTGCTCGAATTCTCGCACCAGCGGCAGGCCGAAAAGAACATCGCCGACGTCAACCAGATCATCGAGCAGACGCTGTTGCTGGTTAAGCATCACCCGAAGCTCGGCAAGATGCAGGTCGTCCGCGAGCTCGATCAATCGCTGACGCCTGTGCTGGTCAACGAAGGGCAGATGAAACAGGTCTACATCGCCCTGATCTCCAATGCCTTCGATGCGATGGATGGCGACGGCACCCTGACCATCCGCACGCACTGGAGCGAAGACGAGCCGACGGCAACGGTCGCCGTCGAATTCAGCGACACCGGTAGCGGCATCCCCGCCGCGCACCTGCAAAAGATATTCGACCCCTTCTTCACCACCAAGCCCCTGGGCCGGGGAACGGGCCTGGGCTTGTCGGTTTGCTACGGCATCGTCAGCGAGCACGGGGGCCGTATTGAGGTCAACTCGACAGAGGGCCAGGGCACAACTTTCCGCGTCTTACTGCCGATTCATCAGTACGCCGACGGCGACCGCTCGAGGCAGGGCGCGCAGGATGAAATGCTTGTAATGGAGGCAATGCTGTGAGCGCAAATCAGAGTATTCGACTGTTAATTGCCGAGGACGAGAAGAACCTCAGCATGGTGCTGCAAAGAGAGATGGAGCGCTTCGGGCATCAGGTCACGCTAGTGCACGATGCCGAAGCCGCGCTTCGCGCCGCGCGCGACGCCGAGTTCGATGTGGCGCTTCTCGACATCATGATGCCGGGACGCAGCGGCCTCGAAGTCCTGCGCGAGCTGCGCCAACAGGAGCAGCCGCCCGAAGTGCTGATGATGACCGGCCACGCGACGGTCGAAACGGCGCTGCAAGCCATGAAGCTCGGCGCTTACGACTACCTCACCAAGCCGTGTCATATCCGCGAGCTTGAGGCCATCATCAACAAGGCTTACGAGAAGCGCCAGTTGCGCCAGGAGAATCTGATCCTGCAATCGCGGCTCACTTACAAAGAGAAAGCGCCCGACATTGTCGTCAAGAGCCAGCGCATGATCGAAATCATGTCGGTGGTGCGCAAGGTAGCGCCCTCTAATGCTTTTGTCCTGGTTACAGGGGAATCGGGAACCGGCAAGGAGATTGTCGCCAACACCGTGCATAACTTCTCGCCGCGCCGCAATGGCCCGTTCATCGATATTAGCTGCGCCGCGATTCAAGAGACGTTGCTGGAATCCGAACTTTTCGGCTATGAGTCGGGAGCCTTCACAGGGGCGCGGCAACGCAAGCTCGGCTTGTTAGAACTGGCGCACGGCGGCACCCTGTTCCTCGATGAGATCGGCGAGATGAACCTGACCCTGCAAGCAAAGTTGCTGCGGGTGCTTGAGACTCAGACCTTCTTCCGCGTCGGCGGCACCAAGAAGGTGAGCGTTGACGTGCGCTTCATCGCCGCCACCAATCGCAATCTCGATGAGAATGTTGCTGAAGGCAAGTTCCGCGGCGACCTGCTCTTCCGCATCAACAACTTCATGATCCACCTGCCGCCGCTGCGCGAGCGTCCTGAGGACATCTCTTCACTGGCAGAGCATTTCCTGGCGCGTACAACCGGCGGTCGCGGCGTCAGCATCATGGATGAGGCGATGGAGCTACTGAACAACTACCACTGGCCGGGCAACGTCCGCGAGCTGCGCAATGTCATCGAACGCGCCGTGATTCTGTCGGGGAGCGATATTATCACGCCGGACGACTTGCCTCTGGAATTGCGCGCCCATCGCCCAATGTTACTTGAGAGTGAAGACCTGGGTCTCGGCACAGGCGGCAGCCTCGATGAACTGCGCCGCAAGCAAATTCTCACGGTGCTGGAACAGACAGGCTGGCACCAGGGGCGCGCTTCCGAGATACTCGGCATATCGCCCAGCACGCTTTACCGGCAGTTGAAGTCTTATGGGCTGACGCGCTCGCGCCGCCTCACGAATTAAGACGCGAAGAGCGACGCGGGGACGCGGCGACGCGGCGACGCGGGGAAAGAAAGATCAGTAGCTATTATCTATTTTCCCTCGCCGCGTCGCCGTGTCGCCGCGTCCCCGCGTCGTCTCCCCTTCCCTGCCTGTTGCGCACCGCCTCTCCGATTCGCTAATCTTTTACCCAGACAGATCATGATGTGGAAGGATGAATCATGGATGAAGTGAATCGCAGCGCCGCTTTCAGCAGACCGACTGCTCCCTTGAACGCCCCGCCCGTTCGTCAGCCGAGAAGCAAGAAGCTAACCATCGTCGGGCTGACGCTTGGCGTCGGCTTACTTGTTGTCGTTGCAGGTATCTTGCAAGCCAGAGCGCACCGCGGCGCTGGGAAGCCGCCGGAGTTGCCGCCGGCGCTGGCCGCTGTTTCGAACAATGCGCCTTCGCCTGCGGAGCTGTCACGCTCGTTCCGCGAAGTCATCCGCACAGTCAAAGACGCTGTTGTCTTCATCAACGTGGTCGAGACTGTCAGCCAGGGCGATGCCCCGGAGAATTTTTTCGGGCTGCCGATGCCTAAGGGTCAACAGCAGCGAGAAGGCGCCGGCTCAGGGTTTGTTGCCACCGAAGACGGCTACATCCTGACCAATAATCATGTCATTCGGAACGCTTCAAAGATCGAAGTGACACTGGCCGATGGGCGCCGGTTCAAAGCCGAGGTCGTCGGCAAAGACGCGGCGACAGATATTGCCGTCATCCATATCAACACCAGCGGTCTGCCGGTCGCGCATCTGGGCAACAGCGACGAGGTTCAGCAAGGTGACTGGGTGTTGGCCCTCGGCAGCCCGTTCGGCTTGCAACAGACGATCACCGCCGGCATTGTCAGCGCCACCGGGCGCGAGCTCGGCGCTTCGCAATATAACAAGTACATTCAAACCGACGCGCCGATCAATCCCGGTAATTCCGGCGGCCCACTGGTCAATATGGCGGGCGAAGTCATCGGCGTCAACACGTTGATCTATACCGGTGGACAGTCATTCTTCGGCCAGGGTGGCAACATCGGCATCGGCTTCGCCATCGGCGCAAACGCGGTCCGCGATGTCTTCGGCAAGCTGGTCACCTCAGGCAAGGTGAGCCGCGGTTATCTCGGCGTGCAAGTCGTCCAGCTAGACGAAGCGCGTGCCCATGCCGCAGGGCTTGAGCCGGGCAGCGCCGTTTTCGTCAGCGGCGTGCCCGACCCGAATAGCCCCGCGGGCAAGGCCGGCATTCGCGCCGGTGACGTCATCACGGCGTTTAATGGCCAGAAGGTGAAAGCGCCGCGCGAATTGACCGACCTGGTTGCGGCTACCCCCGTAGGCACGAAGGCGCGCGTCGACTACCTTCGTGACGGTCAGACCCAGAGCGCGGCGGTCGAGCTGGTCGAGCGGCCCGACGACATGACGGCTCGGCAGTCGAACCCCGATAACGACAATAATGACGACGATCAGCCCCAGGGCGAGCAGCCGAAAGGCCGCCTCGGCGTATTCGCTCAAACCGTGACGCCGGATATTGCTAGCCGTTTAAATCTCAAAACGCAGTCGGGCGCCATCGTGATGCAGGTCTCGCCGGGCAGCGCCGCCGAACGCGCAGGCATCCTTCACGGCGATGTGATTCACAAGGTGGATCGCACGGGGATCACCAGCGCTGAAGAGCTTTCCAAGGCGGTGTCGGAACTCAAGCCAGGGCAGTATCAGATTGAAGTTGAGCGCAAAGGCAGGATGGTCTACCCGCTGGTCACCATCGAATAAGATGACGCGGCGACGCGGCGACGCGGGGAAAGAGAGGCGGTTCGTCACGATCTCTTTCCCTCGCCGCGTCGCCGCGTCCCCGTGTCCCCGCGTCGCTCTTTTAAATGGCCAGCCCGCCGTCGGCCTGGATCACCTGGCCAGTGATGTAGCGCGCATCTTCCGAGAGCAGGAAGGCGGCCACCCGGGCT
>JBJMGU010000269.1:0-7023 GCA_045807765.1 Blastocatellia bacterium | reverse complement strand
TGCGTACTCAGCCCCGATGGATTGCAAGTCGTGAACGCCTTTCACCCAGCCGCCCGCAGCGCCGACGATGATGCCGGCAAGGGCCAGCAGAGCCGACAAGAGATAATAGCGATTTTCATTCGCGGCGCTTTCCATCGCGACGTGCTCGCCTAATCCAGATAGCCTTGAACCTTCATCAGCTCGGCGTTGAGGATGGCCGCGCCCGCCGCGCCGCGAATCGTATTGTGCGACAGCACGACGAAGCGCAGGTCGAAGACCGGGTACGGGCGCAGGCGACCGACGACGGCGCTCATCCCATTGCCGGCGTCGCGGTCAAAACGCGGCTGCGGACGGTCAGGCTCGCTCATCACAATCACCGGGCGCTCAGGCGCAAACGGCAGCCGCAGCTCTTGCGGCAGGGAAGTGAATTCGGCGAGCACGCGCGTGACTTCTTCAATTGATGGTTTCTTTTCAAACTCGACCGACACGCATTCGCTGTGGCCGTCTTCGACAGCGACGCGATTGACGTGCGCGCTGATTTTGCAATCGAGCATCTCGACATGGTCGCCGACAAGCTTGCCCATAATCTTGCGCGGCTCGGTTTCGATCTTGTCTTCTTCGTTGCCGCCGATGAACGGGATGATGTTGCCGACGATATCGGTCGCCGGCACGCCGGGATAGCCTGCGCCCGACAGGGCTTGCAGCGTGACGACAACGGCGCGCTTGATGCCGAAGGCGCGGTCGAGCGGCGCAAACGGCATCACCAGCCCGATGGTCGAGCAGTTGGGATTCGTAACGATGGCCCCCGACCAGTTCCGCCGCGCGCGCTGCGTTTTGATCAGGCCGAGGTGGTCGGGATTGACTTCGGGGATCAGCAGCGGCACGTCTTCGTCCATACGATGGTTCTTCGAGTTACTGACGACAATGTAGCCGGCGCGCGCGAAGTTCTCTTCGACTTCGCCTGCAACCGACGAATCGAGTCCCGAAAAGACGACGCGGGTGTCGAGCGTCGGCTCGCACGATTTGACCATGCGGTCTTTGATCGCATCAGGGATGGGCGTGTATTGCCGCCAGAGCGTCGCGTCTTTATAAGGCTTGCCGGCAGAGCGGTCAGACGCCGCCAGCTCGGTCAGCTCGAACCACGGATGATTCTCTAATAGCTTAACGAATTTCTGTCCGACGGCGCCGGTCGCGCCGAGCACGCCGACGGGTATTTTGTTCGCCATAAGTGACTCCCCAGAGTGTGCGCCCGCCAGATTCAAGCCGGTTGTGCGCCGTCTGCGATTCTCGCTTTCAACGTTGTGACCATCTCTGTGTAAACGTCCACGGCGCGCAATAGCTCTGACTTTGAAATTCTCTCATGCTCGGTGTGCGCGTCAAGTATCGAGCCGGGGCCGAACAGCAGTGGCTTGCCCCAGCGGTCGAGCAGCGGGATATCTGTGGTGAAGGCGACGACTTCGGTTTCGAAGCCTTCGAGCGCTTCCATAAACACCGCATCACAGGCGAAGCTGTAAGCGATCTCGGCCCGCCCGTTGACCGTCGCTTCAAATAACCGCTTGACCGTCTCGGCATCGGTGACGATGCGAAAGAGCAATTCGGCTTCGGCTTCGGGCGCGATGACGTTCGTAGCGACGCCGCCTCTGATGATTCCAATGTTCAACGTCGTAGGGCCGAGCGTCGCATCGGTCGGCAATTCAAGGCGGCGCAGGTCGGCGAGAATGTCGAGCAGCTTATCAATCGCGGATTCGCCCATGTGCGGATAGGCCGAATGCGCGGCGCGACCTGCGGCCTTCAAAGCGGCTCTGAGAGCCCCTTTCGAGCCGACCGCCAGGCGCGATTCGGTCGGCTCGCCGTTGATCAGATAGCGCGAGCGATTGGCAATCTGATTGGCGGCGCGCGCCCCGGCGCTGCCGGCCTCTTCGCCGACGACAAGCAGCAGCCCAAAGTCCGTGACGCTTGCGGCAAGCAATTGCTCGGCGGCCTTGACCATCGCCGCAATGATCCCTTTGGCGTCACAGGCGCCGCGCCCGTAGATGGCTTGCTCGTCTTCGCGAAACTCGACGTAAGGCGGCACGGTGTCCGTGTGCGTGGACATCACGACCTGCGGCTCGCCGTGGCGGGCGTAGAGGTTCGGGCGGTTCGCTTCGGCTTCCTGCAATTCGATGGCGAAGCCCATGCGGCTCAGGTAATCGGCCAGGAATTCGGCCACGGCTTTTTCCTCGCCGCTGATGGATGGAATCTCGATCAGCCGGCGGGTCAACTCGAATACATTCATAATGTGATGATCAGCGGGCGCGCGGCGCGGGCTTTATTGAATCGCGTCGCTCTGGTGCTGGAAGGCGTCGTCTTTCTTCTCCGGCGTCGGCTTGGCGATGTAAGGCTCGAAGCAGACGCGGCAGCGCGCCTCGTAAGAGATGTCGCCAACTTCGATCTGCGAATTGCCGCCCGAAACGCGCTGCGAATAATGCGCCGGGCCGCCGCAACGCACGCAGACCGCATGCATCTTGGCGACATATTCGGCCACCGACAGCAGCGCCGGCATGGGACCGAACGGGCGGCGCATGTAATCCTGATCCAGCCCGGCGGCGATGACGCGAATACCGGCATCGGCCAGTTCCATGCCAAGGTCTACGATGGGGTCGTCGAAAAACTGTACTTCGTCAATGCCGACGACCTTGACGCCAATGACGAGGTTGGCGCGCAGCTCGGCGGTGTTAGCGACGGCGATTGCATCGATGCCGCGGTTGTCGCGCGAGATGATGCGCTTGGCATCGAAGCGGTTATCGATTGCCGGCTTGAATATTTGTGTGCGCTGGCGGGCGATCTCGGCGCGGCGCACGCGGCGGATCAACTCTTCGCTTTTGCCACTGAACATACCGCCGGCGATCACTTCGATCCAGCCGCCTCGGTGATTCAATATGTCCATTCGTTCTCCCTATTCTGCCGCCGTCCGCTGCTCTATGGATGATTAGAAATATGCCCTTCGACAATGCGGATAAGCGCGTTGATGGCGTCTTGCATCTGCTTCATATCCTCTCGCGTCTCTTTGCGTTGCTCGATGAGCGCGGCAATCTCCTTGCTGTTTTCTTCTTGCTGCTTGTCGATCCGATCAAGCCGCTCATTATGGTGGTCAAGCCGCTCATCATGACTGCGGGCCACCTCGCTCTGGAGGCGGACCACCTCCATCAGCGCGGCGATCTGTTTGCCATTTTCTTTGCTGCGCGCATCCTGGATGCGCCCCGCTTTGATGAGCTCGGCTATCGCTTCCTGAAGGTTCGCCTGCGTCTCGACGATGGTCTCAATCTTGTTGTTGATTCGCCGCTCGAAATCGTCACTGCTCATTTCAGCCTCTTCAATTCAGCTTGCTCTGCAATCGTCTGAGGGCGCGTGCCGCAAGCACATATTGCGGATTCAACGCGAGCGCCGCCTGATAATGATCGAGCGCGTCGTAATAGCGGCGCTCGGCTTCATAGACGCGACCGAGATTGAAATGCGGATAAAAGCTGGCTTCATAACGTGGCGCCGTGAGCGCGCGCCGCAACCAGGGCAGCGCCCCTCTCAGGTCGCCTCTCTCAATCAGGTAAGCGCCGATGTCGTTATACGGATTTCCGAAGTCGGGGTCAACCTCAATCGCCCGATGGCATTCGGCAATCGCTTCGTCAGTCAGCCCCATGAAACTGTAGGTCCATCCCAGGAACGTATGCGCCTCGGCAGTCGGGCGCGCCGCAAGCGATTGCCTGTAAAGATCAGCAGCCTCGTCCAGCTCGCCGCGCATCTGCGCTTCGTAAGCCGCCTGGAATAAGCGCAAAGCCTCGCGCTTGGCAGCTTCTTCGTCGGCGTTAAGATATTCGGCGCGACCGAAAGGCATGTCACCGATGCCGGTTTCGAGCGCCACAAGCCGGCGATCCGTCCTGGTTTGTGTCTCATCGCTCATTGCACTGGTCGCTGCTGGCCGCGATGGCAGGTGTAACAACTGACGCGCGCCGCGCCGATCTTGGCGTTGGCGTCCCTGACCAGAGCGATCATCTTGCGCGCCGTCTGCTTCTCGGGCTTGTCGTCTTTCTCGAACTGGTCTTTGATGTGACAGAAGGTGCAGTCAACGCCGAGCGAATCTTTGAAAGCGAACATGATCTTCATCAAGCGTTCGGCGGGCAGCCCTTTAAGCATCTGGATGTTTTTATACTTTTGCTCGGTGCGCTCTTCTTTGTTGCCGGCAGGCAGCGGGTCGAGCGACGGCAGCGACACGCTGGTTGCGCCGACGCTTGCGCCGGGAGCCGCGGCAGGTGTTTCGCCCGCTGGCGCATCGCTCGCACCCGGCGGCAGCGGCCCGGCGGGCACGGTCTTGCCCGGCTCGATGGTCGGGTGATTCGGCGGCAGTTGCTGATTCGGGCCGCCGTTGACCGACAGATTGCCCCCGTTCGCGGCGACGTTCTGCTGCGAAGCGCTGGTGCCCGGATACATGGCATTGCCGACAAAGAAGCCAATGACCAGCCCGGCCACAATGCCGATCAAGCCATAGCCGACGAATTCTTTCTTCATTGCGGTCTGCTCCAGCCGCGCCACCGGCGAAATTCGATGTGGTTCCCAGCGCGGTCGCGATTTTGAATCCCGGATTGCTTGCCCTTATAATGACGGCTTCAATCGCCAACCATTTTAACACAGCAAGGAATCGAGAACGAATACGCCCGCTGCTCATCTTTCACTGAAGAGATAGTGCGGCGCGGCACTTTGCCTGCCTTTCTGCGATTCGTCATGCAGCAGTTCTGAAGCTGTGGTTTCTTCTTTTGCTTTGCGATAGAATGCGGCGCGAAGGAGGGCAGCCGAAATGGAGATTAAATCGGTGTTGACCGAAGGCGCGCCGGCACCCGGCGGGCATTACTCGCAGGCGGTCGTCTACAACGGACTGGTGTTTGTCGCCGGGCAATTGGCCATCAAGCCGAACGGCGAGCGCGTGCTTGATTCCATCGAGGCGCAGACCGAGCAGGCGATGGCCAACGTCGCCGCCATCCTGCGAGCCGCCGGCAGCGATCTGAGCCGGCTGTTGAAAGTCACGATCTACATTTCGGACATCGATCTCTGGGGCGCGGTCAATCAAGTCTATGCGCGGCTGATGGGCGAGCATCGCCCGGCACGCGCCGTCGTGCCTGTCAAAGATCTGCACTACGGCTTTCAGATCGAGATCGAAGCCATCGCCGCGCCGGGCGATTGACAGGAGCAGTGAAGGATGACGGATTGGGTGAAGGACGAGCTAAAGCTCAAGGAGAATCACACTTGGCGCGCCCCCAACGGTTATCGCATCTTTGTTGCCGACCGCGGCGCGGTGCGTTTCAACATTCCCGAAGGTTGGGTCATCGAGCCGGACTCTGATTCGATCAAGTTCTATGATGTCAAACCGCCGGACGACAACTGCCGGCTCGCCTGCTCTTACTTGCGCCTGCCGCCGCAGGTGGATTGGAGCAGCCTGCCGCTCTCAGACTTAATCAACGTCGCTTTGAACGGCGATGAAAGAGAACCGAAGCGCGAAGGCGAGATCACCCACAAACAGCACGATGACCTGGAAGTCGCCTGGGCCGATTACACCTTCATTGATCCTGTGTTGAAGCGGCTGGCCTATACGCGGCTGTGCATCGCCCGCGGCTCGCTTATCCAGGCGCTAATTACATTCGAATACTGGCCCGAAGACGCGGCGCGGCTGGCGGCGGTTTGGACTGAAGTGATCCGCTCGCTGCAACTGGGCCGCTATGTCAAAGACCCGACCGTCGGCGATGTGTTGCACTAGATTCTGATCGAAAGGGGTGAGCGATGCGCCAGATTTTTCTGATTGCGATGATGATGATCGGCAGCGCTGCGGCTTGCTACGCGCAGGCGAGCGGCAACGTCGCCTATTCGCAGCAAGGCGGCCAGGGGCGCGCCGAACAGAACGAGCGCAACAAACGCGTCGTCGCGCCGACCGAAGCGCCGCCCTCTGCGACCACGATGTTTGTCGAAGCCAGCGTCTTGATGAACGTCAAAGCCGACGAATACGTCGCCATCTTCGGCGTCAACCAGGAATGCGTGACGGTGCCCGAATGTAACCAGCAGATGGACACGACGGTCGGCGGTTTCATCACCGAGCTGCAACGGCTCGGCGTCGGCAAAGAGGATGTCTATGTTGATTTCGCGGCGCAGAACAAAATCTACTCGTACCAGGTGAGCGGCTCGGTCGCCAGACAGCGGCTTTCGGGCTTCGAGCTGAAGAAGAACGTCGCCATCCATTACAAAGACAAGCTGTTGCTCGACCGTCTGGTGATCGCGGCGTCGCACTCGAACATCTTCGATCTGATTAAAGTGGATTACCTCGTCCACGACACGGCCAGCGTACAAAACCGTTTAATGGAAGAGGCGGCGCGCGTCGTCAAGCAGAAGGCGGCGCGCTATGAGCGTCTGCTCGCCATTCAGCTTCAACCGCCGGCGCAGGTCTACGCCGAGCGCCACAGCATCTACTTTCCGACCCAGATGTACGACTCCTACACGGCCTATGAATCTGATGATGTCAGCCCTGACTTCTACCGTGAGCGCTACACCGTGCAGAGCGCCCGCAAGAGCCGCACCTTCTTTTTCAACCCGATGAGCGCCGACGGCTTCGACGCGGTCGTCAACCCGGTCGTCATCGAGCCGGTCGTACAGTTCACGCTTTATCTCAAGGTGAAGTACGAGATCGAACCGCCGAAGAAGTAAATCGGTGCCGGCTCACTTCAAAAGCTGAGAGGCAATGACCAGGGCGATTCTATCGGTGACTCACCTGAACCAGATAACCTGCGGCTATTCCCAGGAGAAAAATCGATGCGACGGATGAGAATTCTTGCGCGGCTCTTCGTCATTGTGCCGCTCCTCCATTTAACGATACATGCCTTCGCACAACCGCCGAGCGCCGACGAGGTCAAAGCCGGTTACACCAAGACAGAAGCGCAAATCACGATGCGCGACGGCGTCAAACTCTTCACGTCCATTTACATCCCTAAAGACCGATCGCAGAAGTATCCGATTCTCATGCAGCGTACTCCC